>JAZNHY010000030.1:0-2497 GCA_045577235.1 Lachnospiraceae bacterium | reverse complement strand
CAAATATGTCCTGCTGGTCTTTGCTATGGTCATCATCATCGCAGATGCCTGCCTGATCATTCAGCACAAAAAGGTATTCTCCGAAACAGAAAACCGTATGCTGCAGCAGTTTCCAAAACTGACGGAAGAGACTCTGCTCTCCGGCCGCTTTATGAAGCAGTCCGAAGACTTTGTGGCTGACCAGTTTTTCCTGCGGGACGGCTGGATCGCTGTCAAGTTAAAGAGCGATTCTATTATCGGACGGCAGACCTCTAACGGCGTCATTCTCGGAAAGGACGGCTTTTTGATCGAAGACAGTGCTGCTCCGATCGAGGCTTCTTTTGAAAAGAATCTGTCTGCTATCCGCACGTTCGCTGCCGCACATCCGGATCTTTCTATCGTAATGAGCGTGGCTCCAAATGCCGTCAGCGTCTGCGACCAGCTTCTGCCTGCTAATATTCCTATCAGGGATCAGAATCTGTATCTGGATACCGTTAAAAATGCACTCTCTTCTTCTTTGACTTATGTAGACCTGCGGGATGCACTGTCTGCTCACAAAGAAGAATACATCTATTATAAGAGCGATCATCACTGGACCAGTCTTGGTGCAAAATATGCGTTTGAAGAGCTGGCAAAGAGTCTTGTCTCCGAAGAAATGACTGCAGATATAGGCGTTGCAGATCCGATGCAATTCCTTGAGCAGTATACGGTCACGGAAGATTTTTCCGGAACCATGGCCTCTACCAGTGGGGCGTTTTCCGTCAAAGATCCGATCGACATTTATGTTTACGAAATGGATGAGTTCCAGTATGTTGTGGAATATACCGATGAGCAAAGAAAATCCGCAACTGTTTTCAACAGTGCGGCTCTTGAACAGAAAAACAAATATGAAGTCTTTTTAGGCGGCAATCATCCGCAGATCAATATCAAGACGACCAATCTAAATAAACGAAGTCTCTTGATCTTCAAAGACTCTTATGCGAACGCGCTGATTCCGTTCCTGCTACCTTATTATCAGAACATTACCATCGTGGATCCGCGTTATTACAGCGATGATATCGAAAAACTTCTTTCCGATGCACAGATCACGGATGTGCTCTTCCTGTATAATATGAACACTTTTGCGGAAGACAATTCTCTGGCTGGTGTTCTGATCGACGAATAATCTTACTGTGCGTAAATCTCCTGTTCTACGACACAGGTATTTTTGATGGTCCCAACCAATGCCTGCAATGCGTCCACAACATGCGGGCGGATGTCTCCGCCGATCATGACATACATAATGTCATCACCGACCTCCAGAATCCCTTCGTTTAACCAGACTTTGATATAAAAGATTCCTTCCATATCGTAGGTCTGGCGGATCGCTTCTTCTACTTTTTCCGCATCATAAGAAAAATTCAGTGATGCAACAGCAGCCATCTTTTCTTTTTCTTCGTCCGGGATCAGATCCCGTACAACTGCCTTTGCCGAGGCACGGACAGTCCCGTTATGGACCAGATACATACCGCACTTTTGTGCACTGGGATCTTTCTTTGCTTCCTCTAACCAGGCATCCATGGAGGGACTTTTTTTCTGACTCATGATTCTTTCCTTTCTTATCACCTCAAAAGGCTGAGGCCTTCCAGTACCAGGAGATGGACCGGATAAAAAATGTAGAAAAAGTATTTCAGGTTCGCTTTTCCACGCTGTCCATTATAAAACCACAGCGGGATCAAAGCCGCCAGGCAGAACCACTGGTAAGGCATAGCTGCCATTCCCTGCAGCGACAGCAGCACCAGTCCGATGCCAAAATAAACATAACGCCATGGTTTCCTCAGCGAGATCAACGCAGTCACCGGCAGCACCGCACCCATAAAATTATAGTCATAAGTAATGGAAAATCCAAATAACCTTACTGCAGGCGTCATCCCTCGAAACGGCTGCTCACAGAATGCATAGACCGCCGCAATCAGCAGGACAGCCAGAACGAGCACCCATATTTTTGTTCGATCCATCCGAGCAGCCAGAAATGCCATACAGAGCAGGATTCCGAAGGACAGGGTAAAAAGAGTATTCAGATATACTCCTGCGAATGTACCTGTGACTAGTTCATAAATGGTATAGGCTGCCTGGCAGATAACAGCAAGAATAAAGATCCGCAGAAAATATTTGACTCTGCTGCGGGTATGCAGCACGCCTTCTGCCACCATAAATGCAAATATCGGCAGCGCAAGGCGGCCGATATATCGCAGGATCATTATATTTGGGAACAGCATAATAGCGGCATGATCTGCCAGCATCGTTCCGCATGCAATAATTTTCAGAACATTATTGTTAATACTCTACTTCCTCCCCCATCGGGAGCTCTAAGAGCTCCGGATTTTCCAGAAGATGTTTCAGCAGTTTCACAGACTTGGAATAGTAATAGCCATCCACCAGTCTCTCATCCACAGTAAGACCCAGGTCAACTGTTTCTCTGACGCCGACTGTTCCATCTTCTTTTACATAGGTCGTATTTTTAAATTCACCAACAATA
>JAZNHY010000029.1:0-21099 GCA_045577235.1 Lachnospiraceae bacterium | reverse complement strand
AAAGAATGTATCGGAAATCAGGGTGACACCATCCTCCAGATTGCTGAAAAGAACGGCGTTTATATTCCAACGCTTTGTAATGATGAGAGAGTGGCACACTACGGTGCCTGCGGCGTATGTCTGGTAGAGGGCGAAGGCCTTCCAAAACTGATGAGAAGCTGCTCCACGGTAGCGACAGACGGCTGGATCTTATATACCGATTCCGAGCGTGTGACAAAGGCAAGGAAGATCGCTCTGGAGCTTTTGATGAGTGATCATGACGGCGACTGCAAAGGACCGTGCTCCCTTCGCTGTCCGGCAGGAACAGACTGTATGGCTTATGTGAAGGCTATCAGCAGAGGGGATTATCATGATGCGGTACGTATTGTGAAAGAAAAATTCCCGCTGCCGGCTAGTATCGGGTCTGTCTGCCCTCATCCTTGTGAGCAGGACTGCAGAAGACAGTATGTGGAGTCTCCGGTCTCCATCGCATACCTGAAGAGATTTGCCGGATTGAAGGACCTGGAAGAGAATCCTTATGTTCCGGAGATCGCGCCATCGACCGGCAAGAAGGTCGCGATCATTGGCGGCGGTCCTTCCGGACTGACGGCTGCTTTCCTTCTGAGACGGAAAGGCCACGATGTTACGATCTACGAAGCAATGCATAAAATGGGCGGTATGCTGTATTACGGTATTCCGGAATACAGACTGCCGAAAGATATTTTAGAAAAAGAAGTAAAACTGATCGAAGATCTGGGCGTCCATATGAAGAACGGCATCCATGTCGGAAAGGATGTCACTTTTGAAGAGATCCGCAGAAGTGCGGATGCGACGATCGTTGCCATTGGTGCATGGAAATCTGCTAAGATCGGATGCGCCGGGGAAGATACAGAAGGCGTGATCGGCGCGATTGAATTTCTTCGCCGTGATGTACAGGGTATTCCGTATGACATCGGCGAAAATGTAGCCGTGGTCGGCGGCGGCAATGCAGCTATGGATGCCTGCCGAAGCGCAGTCCGTCTTGGGGCTAAGAACGTCTATGTTATTTACAGACGTACCAGAGATGAGATGCCGGCAGCAGATGAAGAGATTGAAGAGTCCATCGAAGAGGGCGTTATCTATAAATTCCTGACCAATCCGTCCGAGATCATCTCCAAAGACGGACGGGTATCCGAGATCAAGCTGCAGATCATGGAGCTGGGCGAGCCGGATGCGAGCGGCAGAAGAAGCCCGGTTCCTGTGGAAGGCGCTTTTGAAACACTGAAAGTAGATACCGTTATTGCTGCCATTGGTCAGCGGATCAATGCAGACGGCATGAACGTGAAGCTGAACCAGCGCGGCGTTATTGAGATCGATGAGGATTCCTTCTGCACCAACGTGGACGGTGTTTTTGCCATCGGTGACGCAGCACACAACAAGACGGGTATTGCTATTCAGGCTATCGGCGACGGCAACCGCTGTGCCGAGGTGGTGGACAGCTATCTGAAAGGAGAACTCAAACCATATAAAGCTCCGTTTGTTTCGATCCGTCGTGATCTGGAGCAGGTGAAGGCAGAACTGGCTGCAAAAGAGCGCAAGCCGAGGATCAAAGTTCCGCTGCGTCCGGCTGAGGAACGCAAGAGGGACTTTGCTGATATCGTGATCAATCTGAGTGAAGAAGAAGTGATGAACGAGGCAAAGAGATGTCTGGAATGTGGCTGCCATGATTACGCAGAGTGCTCACTGATCAAGTGCGCGAACTGTACTCCGATCGATCCGGGCCTTCTGGCAGGCAAGTTCCATCCGGGATTTGTGGAGACAAAACTGGTATCTATCGAACGGAATCAGCGGAAGTGCATCATGTGCAATCTGTGCGTGCGTACCTGTGATGAAGTGGCAGGGAAGGGCATCTTAGGTCTGGTTGGCCGTGGATTTACCACAGTGATCCGTCCGGAATTCAATGATCCGGAAACGATCGCCGGCTGCAAAGACTGCCTGAAATGTGCAGAGGCCTGCCCGACGGGTGCACTGAAGATCCTGAAGGAAGAACCTGCTTTGGTGTAACAGTATTTGTTTATGATCAAAAGGAGCCTTTTGCGAAAGGCTCCTTTTTTGAATCAATTATTAAGTTCTCATTGGAGAGATCGTGATCAGACGGATCTCCAGCATATCGAGGATCGCATCCAGTTCGATAAGAGACTGAGAGGCGTGGATCATATAGTTGGTGATCATTGGTCCGGATTTCTGCTTTAACATTTCCATTTCGTCTTTTCCGATTGGTTCTATTCCGCCGGATTCCAGCCAGAGATCATAAACACTTCCGCTTTTTCGGCTGACAGATGTTTCTTTGACCAGATAATCACCCTCCGGGACATCCTCAATCCGAATATGGGCATCTAAAGTCTGCTGCGGTTCAAAAAGATTATAGCGATCTTCGTATGAGACGATGAACTGTTCTCCGGATGCATAGAGATCTGTATAGTGCCGGTAATTATATAGCATGAGCTGATAATCGGATCCATTCTTTACGGCAAACCAGCCGGGTCCTCTTCCGATACAAACACCCTTTAACTGGCTCATCAGTTTTAATGCATAATAGGCAGGTTTTGCCATTCCGTTTTTTGTAAATAGTCCCAGACCGCCGAAGAACATTTTATCCGGCAGAGGCGATTCTCCCATTAAGTCTGTCAATGACCAGTAAGCAAAACTATCCAGCCGGTCATAGTTTTCCAGTATGTTTTTTGCGAGATAGCTTGATTTAAAACAGGTGTCATTCAAAAGATCCTGCTGACTTGGAGTATTGTTCCATTCTGTCAGGAAAAGAGGAAGGTCGGTTAATGCCAGCTCTTCACGCTCCGCCAGGACCTGATTCACAAATTCAGTAAAACTGTTCTGATCAGTGGACAGCTGCATCATCTGAACAAAATTAAATGTCTGCATGGATTTATTGCTGCTTGTAATCAGAGTTGTGTCATAAAAAGTGAAAGAAAGCGCATCCGGACGAAGAGAGTCCTGCAGACATCTTCTGGTAAACTGCAGATACCAGTTTTTCTCTTCGGTTTTTAAAAGATAAAAAGTCGGAGTGGATGCGATATGGATCTTTTCGTCGATGGATTTTAATGCGCGGAATGTTTTCGAGTAAAACTCATAGAAAAGATCATCGTCTCCGAATCCAAACAGATAAGTCGGAGTCTCCGGCTGGTTCCAGATACTGAAATACCATGTGCAAACTTCTTCCAGGGAGTAACGGTCGATCAAATGATGTACGGTTGCCGTTACCAGGTCGACCCAGTCATCGTTATCAGATGGTTCTGATACTACAGCATTCAGAAGTCTGCGGTATGGATGCTTTGCCATCAGAGAAGGCATGTATGCCAGTTGAATAAAAGGCTTGATCTTCTGACTCAGCAGGTAATCAAAAATAACATCAAGATAAACAAAATTAAAACAAAATGTCCCATCCGCATTTGTCTGACAGACACGCATTTCATCCGCGAATATTCCTGAAAAATGGATATACTCAAATCCAATCTCTTTCTGAACGCGTGCGATCATGTCCTGAATACCTGACAGCATGAGATCCGGAGCGGATCCGACATTTAAAATCTTTTTCCAGGTATGCTTTAAGGGATAGCCTTTCTCGGTTCCTTTCAGCCGGATATAACAGCTGATCCCCTGTACGTTCAGAGTTGTTTCTACCGGAGTATCCAGGTATTTCTTTAATCCGGAAAGATAGTCGTGCTGCTCAATCAGCGGAAGGGAACCTGTTTGTTCCGCCTCCTGCTTTTTTGCATTTCTGCGGTATACGGACGGCAGTTCGTTGTAACTTGCTTTGAAGGCCTGCACAAATGCATGGGAATTAGGGAATCCGTTATCTGCCGATATTTCTTCTATTGTTTTCTGCGTTGTGAGCAAGTCCCGCATAGCTTTTCCCAGCCGGTACTGTGTTAAATAAGCCAGAAATGACATTCCAAACTGCTGTGAGAAAAACTTGGAAAGATATGGCGGAGATAAATGGATGGTATCTGCCAGATCTGTCAGGGAAAAAGGTTCTGCATAACGTTCACTGATGATCTCCGTGATCTGCGCGATCCGAATAGCATAACGGTAGCCTTTGACATCTCTTGCATTGCTGCTTTCTACCCGGAAATTGTTGTAGAAAAGGTCCATCAGCTCGTAGACCATTGCGCGGGTGCGAAGTTCATAACCGGTCTGCTTGTCTGCTGTGTTCTTTACTATGCGGGCGATCAGCCGTCTTAATGTATTGTATGCTTCGGAATTTCCGTGAGCTCTGCTGTTGCAGTCAAAGTGCGGATGAAGCGGATGAACCAGGGTGTTTTCAAAAAGTGTCTGGTTAAACTGAATGGTGATCAGGACACAGTCTTTCCCTCTAAGTTCGTGTGGTACATGAGGATCGATAGAGAAGACATCATCCGGCTCCAGATTATACAGTCTGTCGTTTACGGAAAGACTGCCTGTTCCGGATAAGACCATATCCAATTCAAAGAAATCATGGATATGAGAATCCATATTATCGATTGCCTGTACGGAGCAGCTGATCGGCGTACGCTCATCAAAACTGGAAAACTGGTATTTTTTCATTTCAATTCCTCAATAAGATTTCCTTCGTTTGGACCTGCTTTTATTCATATTATGAAAAACAGGATAAAAAATCAATGTTTTGATCCTAAATTCTGACACGAAAAAGATAAAAAACAATGATTGTGAAAAAAAGGAGTCAACACTTGATTTATTTATGTAGTTTTAGTGGAAAAGGGATGGCGAAAAGAACCGTCATTTTAACCAAAAGGAGCATACCCCTATTGGCATTATGAACAAAAATATCCTATCTTTGCGTAAAAAACAGATGTTTCAGGACGTTTCCACGTGAATATCCGAAAAAAGATTAAATATTACAGGAAAAGACAAAAAATGAAAAATGGTTCACTCCATTTCCTCCTTTTATGATGTTAACAGGTGAAAAATTATGAATAATCCAATTTTAACTTTTACAAACATCAATAAAAGATTTGGAAGCACAGTCGCTTTGAATCAGGTGAACATGGAAGTCTTTCCGGGTGAAATCCGCGGACTGATCGGCGAAAACGGCTCCGGAAAATCCACAATTTCTTCGATCGCTGCAGGAATGCAGAAAGCAGACTCCGGTGAAATGTATTTTAAAGGAGAAAAGTGGAATCCAAGCAGTATGATCGACGCGCTGGAAAAGGGCGTGGGAATGATCGTTCAGGAGAGCGGAACCATTGCCGGAGTTTCTGTTGCAGAGAATATGTTCCTTGCAGAACTGGGGCAGTTCAAGTCTAAATCAGGTCTGATCCGCAGGAGAGAGATGAATAAGAAGGCGGAAGAGGCGCTCCGCAATATTGGCGTGGAGAATGTATCCGGTTCTGATCTTATGGGTGCTTTGGACTTCCAGACGCGCAAATTGGTTGAGATTGCCAAAGTGGTAATGAAGGATCCGCAGGTCCTTGTGATCGATGAGACTTCAACGGCGCTTTCTCATGATGGAAGAGAACTGATGTATCAGATCATTTACCGGTTCCGCGATGAAGGGAAGGCAGTCATTTTTATTTCTCATGATCTGGATGAGATCATGGATGTCTGTGACACCCTGACCGTTTTGCGGGACGGACAGATGATCCGTACTTTTACCAAAGAAGAATTTGATGCCGATGCCATCCGGACTTCTATGATCGGCAGAGAACTGGAAGGTGATTACTATCGCAGCGATTTTACCCCGTCCCGTATGGATGAGGTTGCGCTGAAAGTTGAGAATGTATCCGTTAATGGAGAAATCGAACATATCTCTTTTGACCTGCACAAAGGTGAGATCTTAGGCGTTGGAGGTCTGTCCCACTGCGGTATGCATACGCTTGGAAAAGTCCTTTTTGGTGCGAGAAGACCGGATGCAGGAAAAGTCGTCACCGCAAAAGAGACAGAAATTACATCGGCACCGGTGGCTATGAAAAACTCCATTGGTTATGTTTCAAAAGACCGTGATGTAGAGAGTCTGAACCTGTCAGCATCTATCCGCGATAATATTGCGATCGCAGGACTGGATCGTTTCGCGGTCGGAAAGTTCTTTATTCTGGACAGCAAAGAAAAGAAGTATGTCCAAGAACAGATCGACAATTTATCGATAAAGTGTTCCGGTATGAACCAGCAGACATCTGCTTTATCGGGCGGGAATAAACAGAAGGTAGTATTTGGTAAATGGATCGGATGCGGCAGCGAGATCCTGATCTTAGACTGTCCGACCCGCGGCGGGGATAGCGGCGTGAAGCAGGCTAGGTATCAGCTGATGATGGAACTGAAAAAGGAAGGGAAGTCCATTCTGATGATCAGCGAGGAACTGCCGGAGCTGATGGGAATGAGCGACCGGATCCTGATCATGAAAGATGGAGAGGTCAAAAAAGAATTTGAACGCAGTAAAGACCTTTCTGATGCAGAGATCATTAAGTACATGATTTAAGGTGACAATAATGGAAGAAAACAAAAAGAAAAGCCTTGATAAATATAAAGTCAGAGAAATCATCATAAGAGTGCTGCCATTTGTGGTTTTGGCTGTCCTCTTTGTTGTGTTCTGCCTGGTGGTATCTGCCAAGGGATACCGCCTGGACCGCTACTTGAAGATTGTTTTTAACGAGGGCGTCGTGCTTGCAATCGTTGCAACGGGCTCTGTCTTTATTTATACCCTGGGCTCTTTTGATATCAGCCTTGGTGCGGCTACGCTTTTCAGTGCAACGGCTGGTATTATGGCGTACAACGCTTCAGGCAGTCTGGCAGTGATGATCCTGTCTATTTTTGGTGTTGGAATCGGATGCTCCTTATTGAATTCTGTTCTTGCATCCGTGTTCAAGATTCCGGCATTTGTAACAACCGTAGCGATGATGTCAGTGTTATCTGCGGTTTCTGCCAAAATCATTACCACTAACGGTGGAGCACTGGGCGGAATATCTATTCCAAGCCAGGTCGTTAAACCATTAGATAATCCTCCTTTTAAGATCATCCTGCTGGCTGTCTTTTTCCTGATCTGTCTGCTTATTTTTAACTTCCTGAAAACAGGACGACGTCAGAAATTCTTGGGAGGCAATCAAGTGTGCGCAGCACTGACAGGCATCCCGTATAACCGTTACGCCATCATAGCGTTTGTGATGGCAGGACTGGGAGTAGGACTTGGGGCCTTTCTGACTATTGTTTATACACCGTCTGTAACTACAACGACGGCAAGCTCTATCGGAATGAATATTTTTGTTGCTATCGTATTTGGAGGTATGCCTATTTCCGGCGGTGCCAGATCCAAAATCTACGCAGCAATCGTTGGAGGTTTTTCCTACATCATTTTGAACAACATTCTGAAGATCCTGATCGATACCAATTCCGGATATGGAATCACGCAGATCATCAGTGCGGTCTTCTTCCTCGGTGCAGTCTATGTGACATCTATGAATTATCGTACCAATATGCTGCCGAGATAACATTTGTACTCAACTGTATGAGATACATACAGGTAAAAACAATACAGAAAATTTTTGGAGGTTTAAAAAATGAAAAAGAAACTGATATCTTTGATCAGCATGGTAGCAGTTGTAGCAATGCTCGTGTTCTCACTGACTGCATGCGGCGGGTCTTCTGACACCAAACCAGCAGGAAGCGGATCTGGCAGCGCACCGGTACCTTCTACCGGAAGCATCAAAATCGGTGTTCTGGTTGCTGACGTAAGCGGTGAGGAAGCACAGGGATTCCGTTCTTATTATGAGAACTATATCGCATCAAACTATGATGTACAGTTTGTCTACACAGAGCAGCTTACAGATGCAGCATCTGAAAAGAGCGCTATTGAGAAATTTGCTTCTCAGGGATGTTCTGCAATCCTTTCCTTCTCAAGTTCTGACAGAGCACTTCAGATCGAAACCTGCGAAGAGAATGAAATCTACTACGCAGTTGCATCCGGTATGCTTGATGATGCACAGTATGAACAGTACAAAGGCTATGAGTACTTTGTAGGCCAGGTTGGACCATCTATGGAAACAGAGTACCAGGCTGGTTACGAAATGGGCAAACACTTCAAAGAGAGCGGCGCTAAGACAATTGCTATGTACGGCGCATTTATTCCGAACCCGATGCATGTTTACCGTGCAGCAGGCGTCCTTGCAGGCATTGGCGCAACCTATGGCGGAGCCGATGAAATGAGCGCTGTTGTTGGTCAGATCTTTGGCGATCAGGGAATTGACCTTTCTAAAGTAAAAGCAAACGGCGTAGAACTTGTAAGCTATTTCCAGGGATACGGTGACACCACTGCTGATGAGCTGAACGCAGCTATCCAGGCTAACCCGGATGCATTCATCTCTGTTGGTATGGCTACTACTTTCTTTGCACAGCAGCTTTCCACAGCAAAGATTCCTTTCAGCGATATTGACTCCTTCACCTCTGCAAACAACACATCTATGAAGGATGGTTCCTTAGTATATCTTGCAGGAAAATATTCTTCTTCTATCGGACCTGTATTTGCACTGGTTCTGGATGCGATCAACGGAAATGTGATCCGCAATGCAGAAGGAAATGCAGTTTCTATCAGCCAGGGATTCCGTGTTGCTACAACTCCGGAAGAATTTGACAGTCTGGTAAGCAATGACAGCGGTGCAAACCCGATCTTCAGCAAAGCTGTTCTGGATACAGTAATCTCCGCTACAGCAACTTATGATGATTTCGTACAGCTGGTCGAATCAAACTAATTATTAAAAGTGAAATACTTTCACTTCCTCCTGAAAACCTCCGGGACGCAGAAAGCGTCCCGGAGGTAGTGGAAGAGAAAAAATGAAACATGAAAGAACGTTGAGGGAAAACGAATGAACAAATCAGGTAAAGGAAAAAGAATTGCTGTAAACATCGCGGGAACATTGATCATCCCGGTTGTTTTTCTGGTCGTGCTTGAGATCATTTGCCTTTCCGGCGGGAAACAGATGATATCAAACCTTACCAGTTTCAACAATTTTATGATCTATACGGCCATCGTTATGATCACAACGTTGGCGCTTTCAGTGAATCTGAATTCCGGAAGATTTGATTTTTCTCTGGGCTCCATGGCCCTGCTGTCCTCAACGATCAGTGCCAAGATCACATATGCGATACTGGGCGGAGGAAACGGATCTGCAATCGTAATGCTGATCCTGACAATCATCATCGGTGCTCTGATCGGTTTGTTCTCAGGACTGGCTTATGTCAGCCTCCGTATCCCTCCAATCATCACTTCACTTGGCATGACACTTTTATTTGAAGGCATCACATACACGATCACAGCAGGCAAATATATTATGAGCGAAGTCCAGAATGCCTCTATGGCAGCTTTTTCAAGTACCTGGATCTGGACACTGCTGATCATTGTGATCGTTCTTGCGGTTATGATCGTTTTGTTTGATCATACAAAATTCGGATATGACTATAAGGCCCTGCAAAATGGACAGAAAGTTTCTGTCAATACAGGGATTAAAGAAGTAGGCAATGCGGTCAAATGCTATATGATCAGCGGAGGCCTTATGGGGATCGTTGGATTTTTGAATACGATCCGAAACACAAATATCAATGGCGGTCAGCTGAACTTTGCCTCAATCGGCATCATGTTTACCGCATTTCTGCCAATGTTTATCGGTGGATATATTGGCAGATATTCCAATGATAAACTCGGTTATCTTCTGGCGGCACTTTGCTTGTCCATGTTGAATTCAACGTTTGCTGCTTTTTCCAATCAGATCAGTGCGTCGACCCAGTCCATTATCAATGCTGTACTGCTGGTGATTTTCCTAATCTATCTGAATAATGAGGGACTGCTGAAAAAAATCTTTCATCCGGTCCGAAAAGCGAAAGGAGCCGATGCATGATCGATCTGAAAGCGAAACCATTTTACCTGAATGATGAAGATATCAGGTGGGTGCAGGAAACGAAGGACTCCATGTCGGAAGAAGAAAAAATAGGGCAGCTCCTTGTGCCAATTGGATATTCCGGCGATCCCGGGTATCTGGAAGGGGTTATGTTAAGAATGCACATAGGAGGCATTTTATACCGGTGCGGAGAGGCTGCAGAGATGCAGGAAACGCACCGGTATTTACAGGAACACAGCAAAGTGCCGCTGTTTATCTGTGCCAATCTGGAAGACGGCGGCTGCGGCATTGCCGTGGATGGAACCAGTTTTGGAAAACAAATGCAGGCCGCTGCAACGGATGATCAGCAAATGGCTTACCAGCTTGGAAAAGTCAGCTGCACGGAAGGCGCTGCTGTCGGCTGTAACTGGGCATTCGCGCCGGTCGTGGATATTGACCGTAACTGGCGTAATCCGATCACCAATGTCAGGACCTACGGAAATGACCCGGAAAAGGTGCTGGCGTTTGCCAGAGAATATATCCGGGCTGCAAAAGAAGAGAATCTTCTGGTGTCAGTGAAACACTTTCCGGGGGATGGATGTGATGAGGTGGATCAGCATATTCTGACCAGTGTCAACGATCTGAGTATGGAAGAGTGGGATGCCACCTATGGAAAGATCTATCAGGAATTGATCAATGACGGCGCACAGACTGTTATGGTCGGACATATTGCACTTCCATCGTATCAGAAATACTTCCGAAAGGATTGCCCGAAGGAACTGATCCCTGCATCCCTTTCACCGGAACTGTTAAAGAATCTTCTGCGGGAGAAACTTGGGTTTAACGGACTGATTATTACAGACTCTACCTGTATGGTTGGTTTTTCTTCTGCCATGAAAAGAGAAGTGGCGGTTCCGTACAGCATTGAAGCCGGCTGTGATATGTTCCTGTTTAATAAAGATCTGGATGAAGACTATGAATATATGATGGCAGGATTGAAATCAGGGATCCTTTCGCCGGAACGCCTGGACGAGGCCTTGACCAGGATCCTTGCCACGAAGGCTTCTCTTGGTCTGCATCGGAAAGCAGCAACCGAGATCGTTCCGGGCAAAGAAGCGCTTTCTGTTTTGAAGAATGAAACCTTTACGGCATGGGCAAAAGAAAATGCAGACAAGGCAGTCACGCTGGTAAAGGATACGCAAAACCTGCTCCCGATCAGCCCGCAGAAGCACAAAAAAGTTCTCCTGGAGGTGCTGGGGGATTGTGAGAGCAACGACCGCGTTGTCCATCAGTTTGAAAAACGTCTTCTGGAAGAAGGATTCTCCGTAGAGATTTATCAGAAGGAGAGTTTTGAAACTGCAAAGTTTGATGTACACACATTCCGGGAGAAATATGATCTGGTAATCTATCTCGGAAATGTGGAAAACGAATCCAATAAGGTTACCAATCGTCTTTCCTGGTATACATTCTGGGGGAATGGAAATAATGTTCCGTGGTTTGTGAAGGAACGACCGGTTTTGTTCATCAGCCTGGCAAATCCATATCATCTGATCGATGTGCCGATGATCAAAACTTATATCAATGCTTACTCCAATAATGAGTATGTCATTGACGCCGTGGCAGAGAAGATCATGGGAAGAAGTCCTTTTAAAGGGAAGAGCCCTATCGATCCGTTCTGCGGCAAAGAATACTTAAGGTGGTAAAAGAATGAAATTCGATGCAATCATTTTTGATCTGGATGGAGTCATCTGCTTTACGGATGAATATCATTATCTCGCATGGAAAAAAATAGCAGATGATCTTCAGATCCCTTTTGACCGTGAAATAAACAACCGGCTGAGAGGCGTATCCCGTATGGAAAGCCTGGATATTATTCTGGAAAACTATGAGGGATCTATGTCTTCTGCGGAAAAAGAAGAAATAGCAACACAGAAAAATGAGATCTATAAAGATTATCTGAAAGAAATGTCGGAAAAAGATCTGAGCCCAGAAGTGCAGACAACACTGAACAAGCTTCGGGGAAAAGGCCTTCTGCTTGCGGTCGGATCGTCTTCTAAAAATGCCGGTTTCATTTTAAGACAGATTAGTCTGGAAGGCTTTTTTAATGCTGTTTCGGATGGAAATAACATTACAAACTCCAAACCGGATCCGGAAGTGTTTCTGAAGGCGGCAGAGTATCTGCATGTTGACCCGGAGAAATGTCTGGTGGTGGAAGATGCTGTTTCGGGCGTGGAGGCCGGACATCGGGCTGGCATGAAAGTCGCAGCTCTGGGAGAGGCTTCCCGTGTGAAAGCCGCTGACTGGAATCTGGAAACATTCTCTCAGCTTCTGGATATTGCGGAAAGTGAGCAGGACGTTTTACTGGCAACGGCTACATCACTGCTGAAAGAGCCTTATGCAGAGACGGTAACGGCACCACGGGTAAAGGATGCCGCTGAAACAGAAACGGCCTTTCCGGTTGTTTTAAACAAAAAAGAGAAGATCCTGCTTGATTTTCAGGATCATTATGTCGGTTATCTTTCTTTGCAGCTTGGTTATCGGGGAAGTCATCCGGATGCCCCTGTTCTGCTGCGGGTACGCTTGGCAGAACGTATGGAGGAGTTTGCGGAAGATGCAGAGAACTATTATGGATGGATCTGTTCTTCCTGGATCCAGGAAGAAAGACTTCATGTGGATCTTCTGCCATGCGTATTGAATCTTCCGAGACGTTATGCATTCCGGTATATAGAAATAGAAGTATTAGATATCAGCAGTAAATTTAGCCTTATAGTGGAGGGATGCAGCCTGAAAGCGGTATCTGGCGTTCGGGATAATGTTTTATCTGCGTATGAAGGAGATAAAGACCTGAAAGAGATCGACCGCATCGCCTGCAGAACACTTCACAATTGCATGCAGACGGTATTTGAGGACGGACCGAAGAGGGACCGCAGACTCTGGCTGGGAGATCTTCGCCTGCAGGCACTTGCAAACTATGAAACGTATAAAGACTACGATATGGTAAAAGCCTGTCTGTATCTTTTTGCTGCACTGCCTATGGCAAACGGTAAGATAGGGGCAGGAATCTTCCTGGAGCCGGAACCGGAAGTAGATGATCAGGAGTTGTTTGATTATTCGCTTCTGTTTGTTCCGACACTTCTGGATTATTACCTGGAAACAAAAGATTTCAAAACGCTGGAAGAACTGGCAGAACCTGCTTTTCGTCAGATCACACTGGCACTTTCAAGCCTTGGAACCGATGGAGTGATCTGCGACAGTGATAAGATTGGCTGGTGTTTCCTGGATTGGACACTGGAGCTGAATAAACAGGCCGGCGCACAAGGCGTTCTGTTGTATGCGATCCGTGCAGCAGAACAGATAGCAGAGATTTTACATCTGGATTCTAAAAAAGAGGAATTAGCGGAATGCTCCAGAAATCTGGTGGAATCTGCCCGTAAGATCTTTCGGGATGAAACAACGGGATTTTATCTGAGCGGTTCGATCAAACAGCTTTCCTGGGCAAGCCAGATCTGGATGATCCTGGGCGGAGCAGTGGAAAAGGAACAGGCTTGTGAACTTCTGCGCAGACTGCCGGAAACGGATGCGGTAAAGCCGGTCACTCCATATCTTTATCATTATTATCTGGAGGCATTGCTGAAAGTAGATATGAAAGAGGAAGCCCTGCAGGTCATCCGGGACTACTGGGGGTCCATGGTGAAACAGGGGGTTGATACCTTCCCGGAATTATACAATCCGGATGATCCGACTGAATCTCCATATGGCGGAACGATCGTAAACAGCTACTGCCATGCATGGAGCTGCACACCGGCTTACTTTTTAAGAAAGTATTACAGGTAATTATATGTCAACCTATCTGGCAATCGATATCGGAGCCTCCAGCGGGCGTCATATTCTGGGCCGCTTTGATGGTGAACATCTTAGAACGGAAGAAATCTACCGTTTTCAAAACGGCATCCAACGAACGGACGAAGGCCTGGTTTGGGATATCTCTCATCTGACGGAGGAAGTCATTAACGGCTTAAGGCGAGCTGGTGAAACAGGCTGCTTCCCGGATGTGATCGCGATCGATACCTGGGGCGTGGACTATGTTCTTCTGGATAAGGACAAAAAGGAACTGCTTCCGGTCTTCGCCTATCGGGATGACCGGACGATAAGACCTTTACTTCTGCAAGGCAAAAATGCAGTCGATGCGGTCCGGGAGATCATTTCTCCGGACAAGCTGTATGAAAGGACCGGAATCCAGTTTCAGCCGTTTAATACGATCTTCCAGCTTTACTGTGATAAGATCTCCGGAAAGCTGGAAAGAGCAGAGCATTTTCTTATGATCCCGGAATATCTGGCATATCGCCTGACCGGAGAGATCCAAAACGAGTATACCAATGCAACTACCACCAATCTCGTGCATGCGGAAAGCGGGGCATGGGATCTGGAACTGATAAAAGAATTGGGGTATCCGGAGAAGATTTTTTCTCCTCTCAGGATGCCTTCTGCGAAAGTTGGGGAACTGCTTCCGGAGATCCAGGAGGCTGTTGGCTTTAATAGTATGGTCATCTTCTGCCCGACGCATGATACGGCCAGCGCTGTATGCGGCAGCCCGATCGGACCGGATGATCTTTATCTTTCCTCCGGGACTTGGAGTCTGATGGGAATGGAAAGCGAAAAACCAGAGCTCACTCAACAGTTCCAAAAAGCAAATTTTACAAATGAAGGCGGCATCGAACACCGGTTCCGCGTGCTGAAAAATATAATGGGGATGTGGCTGATCCAGAATATCCGGGCAAACCTGGAGGAGGGTATTGGAGATCCTCTGTATCCAAAAGGATGTACCGTTTCTTTTGATGAAATGGTTTCTCTTGCCCGGGCATCTTCTTATCAGGGACTGATCGATGTGAATGATGAGCGTTTTGTGGCGCCGGAAAACATGGCAGCAGCTATTAAGGAAGCTTTAGGGGAACCAGAGCTTTCCGCCGGCGACATCATCCGCTGTGTTTACCGGTCTTTGGCGGAGGAGTACCGCAAGACGGTTCTGGAGGTGGAAGAATTGACCGGCAAACGGTTTGAAGCTCTGTATATTGTCGGGGGCGGCTGCCAGAATGAGTATCTGAACAAATTGACAGCTGAAACAACAGGGAAAAAAGTATTTGCCGGACCGGTTGAGGCAACAGCCTGCGGAAATCTGATCTCGCAGCTGATGTTTAAACATCCATCTATTGATCTGTGGAAAGCAAGAAGAATCATCCGTGATTCTTTCGAAATAAAAGAACAGTAAAAACAGGAGATCTATATGAGCAGATATGAAGAGGCGAAAGCTATTTATAAGACGCTGGGCACGGATACGGACGCTGTGCTGGATATGCTGAAGGATGTAACTGTATCCATACACTGCTGGCAGGGTGATGATGTCATCGGCTTTGACAGCAAAGAGGCACTTTCGGGCGGTATTCAGACGACCGGCAATTATCCCGGAAGGGCCAGAACCCCTAAAGAACTGATGATGGATATAGATAAGGCGCTGTCTCTGATGCCGGGAAAGAAAAAACTGAATCTGCACGCCAGCTATGCCATTTTTGAAGAAGGTGAAGGAGTTGGAAGAGACAAGCTGCGTCCGGAACATTTTGCTGACTGGGTGGAGTTTGCAAAAGAGAGAAATATGGGGTTGGACTTTAATCCGACGTTTTTTGCCCACCCGATGGTAAAGGATGGTCTGACACTTTCATCTCCGGACGAAGAGGTGCGCAATTACTGGATCGAACATGGAAAGGCCTGCCTTCGGATCGCTGAATATTTTGCGCAGGAGACCGGAGAACCGTGTGTTATCAACTACTGGATTCCGGATGGATATAAAGATATTCCAGCAGATAGGATGGGACCGCGGGCACGCTTTAAGGATTCTCTGGATCAGATCTTTTCGATCGGATATGATAAGGAAAAAGTTTTTCCGACACTGGAATCGAAAGTCTTTGGTATTGGCCTGGAAAGCTACACGGTAGGCAATGCAGAGTTCTGCCTCAGCTATGCAGACTACAGGGGCATCACCCCGCTGATGGATAACGGGCATTATCATCCGACAGAGGTGGTATCTGATAAGATTTCTTCCTTACTGCTGTTCCACGACCGCATCGCCCTTCATGTAACCAGACCGGTACGGTGGGATTCTGATCATGTGATCTTATTTGATGATGAGACGAGAGAGATCATGAAAGAAATCGTCCGCTGCCAGGCTCTGGATAAAGTTTTTATCGCGACCGATTATTTTGATGCTTCTATTAACCGTATTGCTGCCTGGGTAGTGGGTGTGCGCAATGTCCATAAAGCTCTCCTGTGGGCGCTTCTGGAGCCTTCAGAGGATATGAAATGCGTGCAGGAAGAAGCGGACTATACCAAACTGATGGTGATGCAGGAAAGATACAAGACGATGCCGTTTGGGGACGTATGGGAAGAATATCTGAGAAGAAACGGTCTGAACGAAGATTTTTATGATATAGTAAAGCAGTACGAAGATGATGTTTTGAAAAACAGAGGATAAAGGAAAAAGGATGAAAAACATTTTACAGGCACCATTTGTGACAGAACTCGCTAATACCTGCGATAACATGTACCGCCTTGGCTGGGACGAGCGGAATGGCGGGAACATCTCCCTGCTGCTGGATAAGGATCAGGCAGCAGAGTATCTGGATCTGGATGTGGTTTTAAGGGAGCTGCCGATTGGGTTTGAGGCAAAAGAACTGGCTGGCCAGTTATTCCTGGTGACCGGAACCGGAAAGTACTTTAAAAATGTCAAGCAGGATCCGGAAAACAATCTGGGGATCATCCGGATCGCTGAGGATGGCTGTACGGCGCAGCTACTCTGGGGTTATGCAGACGGCGGAAAGTTTACCTCCGAACTGCCGGCTCACTTGATGAGCCATATGGCCAGAAGAAAGGTTGATCCGGAAAACCGCGTGATCATTCATTCTCATCCGACCAATACGCTTGCCATGACATTTATCCATCCGCTGACGGACAAGGACTTCACGCATACACTCTGGCAAATGAATACGGAATGTATTGTGGTCTTCCCGGATGGAGTAGGCGTGCTGCCATGGATGGTCTGTGGTACGAACGAAATTGGAGAAGCCACAGCAGCCAAGATGAAGGATTATCGTCTTGTTGTATGGGCACTGCACGGCATTTACGGTGCGGGAAAGAATCTGGATGAGGCATTCGGCCTGATCGAGACGGTTGAAAAAACGGCACAGGTCTATATGCTGACCTCACACCTGGAGCGGATCAACATCATCACTGACGATAATCTGCGAGCCCTCGCGGCCCAGTTTAACTTGTCTTATCGCACTGATTTTCTGGAATAAAATATAGAAGAAAACTTTTTTGTGAAAGGAGCCTTCGGGCTCCTTTTTTTGTGCTGAAAAAAAGCGGAAAAATAATGAAAAACTTCGAAAAAAGGTGTTGCTTTTTTAGTAATGTGGTAGTAAAATTTCGGTAAAAGTGGTGAAAAGTGGGACTTAGTGGAGCAAAGTGGGAAAGACTCGCAGCTTCAACACCGGTTTTTATTTGCAAAAGGTTGTCTGTGAGTAAATGGCACGGCGCTCCTTAAGTTAAAGATTCGCGAGTGAAGAGCTCGCTGTACGATATACGACGCTTCGCGCCGAAGATGCACGCTGATGCAGGCTGATGACACAGTAAACAAACAGCACAGCAAACAAACAGCACAGCAAGTAAACGATTCAACACAACACTTAACCAATTCATATACGATGCGCTTTGCGCCTAACGTATAAATTTGACGAATGTCGCTGGGAGGTAACAGGTGCCTACACAATTTATGGGTGAATACAACCATTCCATAGATGCTAAGGGCAGGATCATAGTCCCTTCGAAATTCCGGGAACTGCTTGGTGAACGGTTCGTGGTAACGAAGGGCTTGGACGGCTGCTTGTGGGTTTTTCCGTCTGAAGAGTGGGAAAGCTTTTCCGAAAAACTCCGCAGCCTGCCTGTTGCCAATAAAGACGCCAGAAAATTCGTGCGGCATTTCATGGCTGGTGCCATGGACGCAGAACTGGACAAACAGGGACGGATCCTTCTTCCGCAGAACTTAAGAGACTTCGCGGAACTGGAGAAAGACATCACCATGGTCGGTACCGGAGCAAGGATAGAGATCTGGGACAAGAAAGCCTGGGAGAAGGGCTCCACCTACGACAATATGGATGATATCGCTGAACATATGGGAGAGTGGGGATTTGGAATTTAAACACACGTCCGTTCTTCTGAATGAATGTCTGGAAGGTTTAAACATCCACTCCGACGGCATCTATGTAGATGGAACGCTTGGTGGCGGCGGACACTCCCTGGAAATTGTAAAGCGGCTTTCAACCGGACGGCTGATCGGAATTGATCAGGATGCAGAGGCCCTTAAAGCAGCAACCAGGAGGCTGGCCGGTTTTGAAGATAAGATCACTCTGGTAAAAAACAATTTCGTCAACATCAGGAAGATCCTTGATGAATTAAACATTAAAAAGGTCGACGGCATCCTGCTTGATATCGGAGTTTCCTCCTATCAGATCGACAATCCGGAGCGCGGCTTTTCTTATAAAGAAGATGCTCCTCTGGACATGCGGATGGACCGCGACGGCGCGGTGAGCGCGAAAGATATTGTCAATACGTATTCCAAAGAAGACCTGGCAAGGATCATCCGGGAATACGGTGAAGAGAAATTCGCCAACAACATCGCCAAGCACATTGTAAGCGAAAGAGAGAAACAAGAGATCACAACGACGAAGCAGCTTTCCGATATCGTCGAGGCAGCAATCCCTGCATCGGTCAGAAAAGGAAAGAAAGGCTTCGCGAAAAAAACATTTCAGGCGCTTCGCATTGAAGTCAACGCGGAGCTGGATGTTTTAAAGGATTCGATAGAAGAGATGATCGATTCCCTGAACCCGGGAGGGAGGCTTGCAATCATCACCTTCCACTCCCTTGAGGATCGTATCGTCAAAAACGCGTTCCGGACAGCAGAAGATCCATGTATCTGCCCGCCAAGCTTCCCGGTCTGTACCTGCGGAAGAAAAAGCAAGGGATGTGTTGTAACTAAGAGGCCTGTCATTCCTTCTGATGAGGAATGTCAAAAAAATAAAAGAGCGAGCAGCGCAAAGCTGCGAGTGTTTGAACGAGGAAATGAGAGCGGGAACAATCAACAGCAGACCACAAATGAATAGCGTAGAGCGGATTTTTGCCGAAGGTAACACGATCCGCAGAGGGGTGGAACCTGAGGTTGTGCGCATTCGTCTTCCGAAGGAGAGAACAGAAAGACAAAAGCAGGTGACACGGAAGGTGTCCAGACAGAAAAAGATGATCAACTTTTTCCTGATCTGTGCCGCAGCTGTCTTACTCGTAGCTTTGTGCGTGGCGATGCTTGGCATCGCAGGAGAAAACAACGGACTGAAGCGGGAGATCAACGTACTGGAGGCTCAGGTCTCTGAACTGAAGAGCCAGAACGATTCCAGACAGTACGACCTGAACAGTGCCGTGGATCTGAACTACGTCGTACAGGTTGCGACAACGGAGCTTGGCATGGTCCGAAGCACCGCGGGACAGATCCGAACCTATGATTCGTCTGAGTCTGAATACGTTCAGCAAGTAGCAGAAATACCAACTAACTAAGTTGGTATTTCGTGTATAATAGATGATATATGAAACGGGAAAGAAAGGCAGAACCTCGGCAGCGGACAAACCGGAAAGAGGATAAGAACCAGAAATACGGAAGATTAATGCAGAAGCGGTTCAAGATCATCGCGGTTATTTTTGGTGTCTTTCTTGCCGCACTGGTCGTGCGCCTTGCCTGGATCCTTGCTTTTGATGGCGATAAATACGCCAAAGCCGCTCTGGCACAATCGGAAACTGCCACCACTACGCTGACCGCAAAGCGTGGCGACATCATAGACCGCAACAACGTGCAGCTGGTGACCAGTACCAAAGTCTACAATCTGATCCTTGATCCGAAAGTTATCCTGTACAAAGAAGATAAATATTTAGAGCCTACGGTTTCTCTCATTGAGCAGCATTTCCAGATCCCTACCGAAGAGCTGCGCACGAAGATCGCAGAGAACCCGAACAGCAGTTATGTGGTCCTGAAAAAGGGGCTGACATTTGCTGATGTGGAGCAGTTTATTGAAGACAAAAAGGCTGACCGGAATGTCAACGGCGTCTGGCTGGAAGAGAGCTACCGCCGCAACTATACTTACGGCACACTGGCTTGTTCCGTGCTGGGATTCACGCAGGACGGAAACGGCATCTACGGTCTGGAGAGCCGGTACAATAATGAGCTGCTCGGAAATGACGGCATGGAATATACCTACGTTAACAGTGACAACATTCTGGAGACGGTCCGGAAAGAGCCGGAAGACGGCGATACTATCCGTCTGACGCTGGACTATAATATTCAGGCTATCGCAGAGAAATGGATCGCTGCAACCCAGGCAGAGACTAACGCTAAGACAGTTGGTGCTGTATTGATGAATCCGCAGACCGGTGAAGTCTATGCCATGGCTGACAGCGGCAGCTTTGACCCGAATAACCCAAGAGATCTTTCCCATCGCTATACCCCGGAGCAGATCGCGGCTATGAGCGATGCAGAGACAACGGACGCTTTAAGTGATGTCTGGAGAAACTTCTGCATCACCCAGAGCTATGAGCCAGGTTCTACCTTTAAACCGTTTACTGTGGCTATGGGCATTGAAGAGAGCCGGATCCATCCGGAGGATACGTTCGAATGTGCAGGACATCAGGTGTTCTTTGAAGGTTCTCCGTGGATGCAGACCATCTGGTGCTACAACCGTGGCGGCGATGGAACCATGGATGTAAAAGGCGCGCTGACACGTTCCTGCAACATCTCCCTGGCGCAGATGTCCCAGCGGATCGGCATCGATATCTTCTGCAAATATCAGCGGAAGTTCGGATTTGGTCAGTATACAGAGATCGATCTTCCGAACGAAATGAGCTGCGAACCACTGTTATATACCGTGGACAATATGACAGTGCTGGACCTTGCGACCAACTCTTTTGGACAGAACTTCAACACCACGATGATCCAGCTGGCAACCGGATTCAGCTCCATCATCAACGGCGGCTATTTATACCGTCCGTACGTGGTCAGAGATATTTACAATGGAAACAATGAACTGATCAGGTCCTTTGACCGGGTCCTGGTTGCCCAGACAATCTCGCAGGGAACCAGTGATTATGTGAAAGATTGTCTGCGTTCGGTCGTTACAGAGGG
>JAZNHY010000028.1:0-7704 GCA_045577235.1 Lachnospiraceae bacterium | reverse complement strand
ATGAGATTCTGGTAGTTCCGGATGTGCATCAATTCCCGGGGCACATCGCCTGCGATGAAGCCTCCCGCTCAGAGATCGTTCTTCCGATCCATCAGAACGGCAGTGTGATTGGCGTGCTGGATATCGACAGCCCTCTGCCTGACCGTTTCAATGAATGGGACCGCGCGGGCCTTTTGGCCTTTGTGGGCATCATTGAAGAAACACTTTAGATTGAAGTAACACTTAATAAAACACTATGATAAAGGGGACAGTAACTGTCCCCTTTTTTCTTACCAATATAATTTCTGCTTCTTTTCATCTTTTGGAGGCGGCGGGAGTTTGACCTCCCCGGGCTTATATGGTTTATCTCCGTTCTTGACCGGCTCCTCCTCCATTAAGAACACCCGGTGTTCTCTCTTTTTCAGAGATTCGATCAGCTCCTGCATCGTAAAGACCGGATGAGGGATCTCAACGCCGGATAACTGTTTCCAGTTAACGCTGTGGCAGTCAGATCCGCCTGTCTGGATCAGATCATAAGCCAAAGCATACTCTAACGCGCGGGCATTAATAAACGGCCCCTTCGGTGCATTCACCACTTCTACGGCATCCACATCATTTGGAAGCAGCCGGATATATGGAATGTACGGAGCCTGAAAGTACGGATGCGCATGGATCACAAAGGCGCCGGCTTCCCTTACCAGCTTCAGATACTCCATCAGATCGATCCTTCCGATATCCGGATAATCCAATAACCAGTCGTTATCCAATCCAAACGTCAGGAAATCATTTCCCTGAAAAGAATACTCCCATGCATAAAACACCGTCAGACCAATCTCATCGCCCCTTGCTTTTGCATTCTCATATCCTTTATGGAATTCATCCAGCCACACGTTCCATGGGAGATCGCGGTCCACGCGCGTATTTCCGCGCCAGAAATGATCAGAGATCACAATTCCGTCATATCCTTTTTCTTTATAGAAATCCGCCAGCTCCGCTGCGGTGCTGCGGCCACAGGCACTTCCTTCATAGGTGTGCACATGCAGATCATAGCGATACCATTCTTTCTCCATACTTCTCTCCTTCACGAAATCAATCCAAAATGTTTTAGTGCTTTCTCTATTCCATGATTATCCACAGTATCGGTGACATAATCAGCAGCCTCTTTCACTGCGTCTTTGCCATTGCCCATGGCTACACCAATACCGACATATTCCAGCATGGCGATATCATTCTCGCCGTCCCCAAAAGCCATGGTCTCTGAGCGGTCGATGCCGTTCTTATCCAAAAACATCTGGATCCCATTCGTTTTTCCGCCATCCCGCGGGATAATATCAATACCTGTATCAGACCAGGAAGTGATATCGCACTCATCCAGCAGGTCATCTAACAGATTCTTTTCTTTTTCCGAAACAAAGGCCATGATCTGATAGATGTTTTCGCCATAATAGCGCCCGGTATCCGGCACATCATCGTTAAATGCCTGCTGTGTTTCGACAACGGTATCCGTCACATAGTTGATATAGGAATCGTTTTCCGTGATCATGACGAATGGGATCTTTTTTGCCTCAAAGATCCGGGCAAGAACTTCCATTTCCCCTTGATCGATCGGATTTCCGGCATACACTTTGTGATCAGGTCCGCAGATCAGCTGACCGTTTACCACAACATACCCGTCAAACTCCATATCTTTCACGGGCATTTTCTCCAGGTCAGTCATATGACGTGCTGTCGCGACTACGGCCAGTATCCCATTCTGTCTCAACTTCTTAACAGCCTCTTTGGCACTGTCCGGTACACGATTGGATTCGATGGAAAGGAGTGTTCCGTCTACATCAAAAAAAACTGCTTTGATCACCGGATTCTCCGGCACTTCCCTTTTTTCCATTTTCCGTTCCTCCATAAAAAAGATACACCCTGCCCCAAGAGTCGTTCAACCCTTTTTTTCTGCAATTTATGCTATAATGATGATTACTTTTTGCACCGAGGCGAGCACCATTTTGAAACGTTTTTTATCTGCAGTTTTCTATATTATTACAGGGATCCTTATCACCTTTGTATCGCTGATCGGCTTTGCCAGCCGATGGGCGTTCACCACATGGGGTGATATCGATATGGATGAGATCGTCTTCCATCTGCAGAACCCGCTGGAAGGCACCGGCAACGGCATGATCGGGGATTTCCTCCTTAAGGCAGCACTGCCGACCGTGCTGATCCTTGCCATATACATCATCCTTATCATTCTGTTCAAAAAAGGAAAGCCGCGTCTGCTCTGCACCTGTGCCGTTCTGCTGCTGACCATTGCGGGTGCCTTTCTGGTCAAGAATATGATATGGAAACGGTTGGATATGGACACCTGGATCAGCGGACGCAAGACATATTCCACATTTATTGAGGAAAACTATGCTGATCCGGCAAGTACCTCTCTCACCTTTCCTGCTAAAAAAAGAAACCTGATCTTTATTTATCTTGAATCCATGGAAACCACCTATGCGGATGAAGCATCCGGCGGTGCATTTCCTGTTAATACCATCCCGGAACTGACAACGATCGCAATGGATAATGAGGATTTTTCCGGCGATGACGCCGCATTGAACGGCGGTGTTGTTCTTCCAGGCACAGCCTTTACCACAGGTGCCATCTTTGCCCAATCAGCCGGCCTTCCTTTGAAAGTCAGCATTGGTGCCAACTTTATGGATACGCAGAGTTCCTTCTTCCCAGGCGTTACGGCGCTGGGCGACATTCTGAACAAAGAAGGTTACCGGCAGATCTTTCTGCTTGGATCCGATGCCGTATTCGGCGGACGGAAACTTTTCTATGAGGATCACAAAGACTTTGAGATCCGCGATTATCTGTATGCCAAAGAAGCCGGATGGATCGATCCAAATTATGAGGTCTTCTGGGGTTTTGAAGATGAAAAGCTGTTTTCCTTTGCAAAAGAAACGCTGACCGAACTGGCGCAAAGTGATGTGCCTTTCAACTTGACACTGCTGACCGTGGATACGCATTATGAGGACGGCTACGTCTGCAGGCTTTGTGATGATACTTTTGGCGATGACCAATATGCCAATGTCATGGCCTGCTCCAGTAAACAGATCGGTGCCTTCTTAAAATGGATCCAGGAGCAGGATTTTTTCGATAATACAACCATCATCCTCTCCGGTGATCATACGACCATGGATACCAACTTCTGCGCGGATGTCAGCAAGAACTACCAGCGGAAAACCTATACCGCCTTTATCAACTCCGGTGTAAAGCCTGCACAGCCTGATAAAGAGCGCCTTTACAGCACCTTTGATCTGTTCCCTACAACTCTGGCATCTCTTGGGGTAACGATAGAAGGCGACCGGCTGGCTCTTGGAACAAACCTGTTTTCTTCCAGAGAAACTTTGCTGGAACAGTTTGGCACTTCACAGGTCAAGAAAGAATTAATGAAGCGCTCCGCTCTTTTAGAACAGTTAGAAAAAGTGGATGCAAATGCATCCGAAGCGCTGTATGAAAGATATCGTCTGATCTTTAAAGATTCTCTGACGTTTGATTCGTTCGATGAAAAGAAAAACCTTTTACAGATAAGGCTTACCAATCTGTACTTCTTAGATACCCTGGTAGATGATGCGCTGACCATCCATGTGGACCACATTGAGGCGCAGTACCAGGAGAAGGGAAAAACAGAAATCTATACGCTGCAGCTGAAACAAGATCCAAAGGATTCTGCCAGCTACATCGGCGCCATTGATCTGTCCGGATTTGATCAATTAGAAGGAGAAATCCGAATCAACATTTATACGGACGATGGCAGTGAGCTGATCAATATTGCTTCTGCACCTTTTTCATTTGAGTAACCGGTTTCTTAGTTATTGGAGCCGGCAATAAAGCAAAGCGTGAATCCATCGTATTCACAGAACATCAGATCAAAGACCGTGTAGAATGGTCCCCAGCCATCACTGCTCGCTTCCAGTTCCTCTATCACCGTATTTACACTTTCAAAGACCATCATGCGTTTTGGCCGGCCGAACAGACTCTCTGTTTTATCGGCAATACTCTTTCCTCCGCGGTCACCGCAGAGTTCTATAAATGCGTCCTGAAAGTTCTCCTCAAATGGGATCAAGGTCTGTTCCCTGTTTTTAAAAAAGAATAACTGATAGAACTCTTCCAGATAATCCTCTTCTTTCAGATAGAGAACGGCGGTTTCATAGTACATGGCAAAATCATCCAGAAGAGCTGCTTTCCCTTGCGGTGAATCATCATCCCATGGCTGGATATTCCTGGCAGTTCCTGCTCCTGGCGGCGGTTCCAACAGGCCCATATTGATGAGGATCTCATCCGCTGCATCTTCAGCTTCTTCCGGAACGATGATCTCTATTAATGAGGTGCGGCTCATCCCCGCAGCGATCTCTGCAAGCTGGCCGAGACCATGTTCCCGCTTATAGGCAGGAATCCCCGCATCCTGAAAGGACGCGAGGATCTGATCTGCCTCAAATGAATTATAAGTTTTAAAAATGATTTTCTCTTCCATTTACAGCTCGTAAATGCCGGACACATCAAATCTGCCTGCATCCCTTGCATATGCACCCAGCATACCGAACATCAGTCCCGAACCATCATGTGCGACGCCAAGAACAAAACCGCCGTCATGCATGATACGCAGATTCATAGCAGCACTGCTGAAACTTCCGGACCATTTTTCTTCAACCCAGTTAAGAATATAAACGTCATCACGAAGCTTGATATAGGTACATGGAGAACTCCATGCAAAGCCGCCTGCACGGTATCCGGAATCTCCCGGCTTTCCGCCAATAAAGATCGTCCAGGAATAGGATCCTGGTGAGTCGTAGATATGCTGGCTCGACATTTCTTTGGAATAGGTCCATGTGAACGAACGTCCGACAAGTTCTCTTGTAAATCCATGGCGGCGTGTACGCGGAACCGGAACTCCTTCAGTTATCATATATCCGAAATGAATGACCGGAACAACATCATGCGGCTCTGCTCCGCCTCCGATGGTTGCCTCGATGCAGGTTGCACAGCCATTTTTGAAATCTAATGCAAACGTCATTGCTTTTGGAGGGCAGGAATCTTTAATGTGGAATCCCAGATAAACAAGATCCTCATCTAATGCAAATGCACGATAATTTGCTTCTGCCCAGTCAGAATCTGCTGTACGGAAACACAGCTTCTCCTGCTCAATGAAATCCAGGTCGACGCAGAATCCGGCATCATCACGGAATGTTACCTTCTTGCCCAGACACTGTGTGCTGAATTCCATTGCTGCACTGGTGGTAGCTGCATGTGACTCGCCTCTGGCAAACTCTGCAACAGCTCCTGCGAGAGAGTTGATCTCTTCCTCTGTTTCTTCTCTTGCTAGCAGGCTGGTACGATATGTGAGTCTGGTTCCTTTTTTCCCGCTTTTCAGTCGAGTTTCTAAAGCAACCGGCAGCTGCTCTCCCCAATCACTGAAATCAAAGAAGGTTGCAAGCTGTCCCAGATTCCTGCCGTCTGCACGATAGAGACGGAATTCAAATTTGTCGTCTTCATCAATACCCAGCGTTACGCCAATCTTTTTCATTCCAAAAAGATCAATGATCTCTACAGAGAAGCGGCCGGAATACTCTACCTCACCAAAATCATAGTAGAAAGCACTGTCATCGAACTGCAGATAATCCGATGGGAATGTAATAACATCCTCTCCATCTGGTGTTTCAAGTTCCACCATGGTGGAGAAATAGTTGGAGATATAGGTAAAGATGCGTTTTCTTCCCAGATCGTCATCCCATTTAAGTACCTTGTTATCCAAACGCAGGGAGTGATAGAACCTTGCATCAACAGCCGGTCTGTCTGCTTCCGTGAAGCAGCCAACGTAGATCTGACGCTGTACTTCCCTGTTGACAAAGAAGTCCATGTTTGAAATATCTGCCGGTAAAAGCGGCTGAGATTTGTCAATTTCAGCTCCCTGATAATCGATGAACCACATCTCAGTAGCAGAAGCTCTTCCGGTTGCGGTATCAAGGACGACTGCATAACCTCTCAGGGTTTCCGGAACCATATGTGCAAATAAAACGAATTGCTTCAGTCCCAGAGCACCGTAAGCACATTGAACCGGCGCACCATCATTTTCTGTAAGGGTCAGGCAGTCCTTACTCTGAAAACTGTATTTGAGTGCCGGCGGAGCTATGCCATCGTTATCCAGCTGCAGGCATATTTCTTTTCCTACCAGACAATCGCAGAGTTCCCCTGCGCATACCGGTCCGCCGCCGCCAAGTACTGCAGCCTTCACTTCTTCCAAACCCAGTTTTGAATAATTGATCCTAAACATTTCATTTCCCCCATTCTTATATAAAAGTTTTACACTATTACTGTTTTTAGTTTATCATTTGTTTTCCGTATGTTCAATAATAGAACAGACTCCTTCATGGACTCAAAAGACTCCTTGATCCGACCTTCGCTTCAAAAAATGTCCAATAAATTGCGTTTTTGTCCCCCTAATTAAGGTCGGAAGCAAATAGTAAAAAGATTTGATTTTCCTTCATGTTTTGAAGAATGGCTTAAAATCAAGGTTTTTTGATCATCCGGAAGAAAAACCAATTTGTAAAAAAAACAGTCCGATACATTTTTCCACTGAAAAGGGGGACAAAAACGAAAAAAAATGGCTTTTTTTAAATGGGGTTTTCAATCTGCTCCAGCAGAAGCCCCAGACTGACGGACGGTGATGTCAAGACAGGGATCGGATAACCTTCAAACAACGGTAAGGCGCGGATCTGTGACATCTGGGAAAGGACGATTGCCTCTTTTCCCTGAAATGATCTGGCAGTTTCAAAAACGATCTGATTGTGCAGATCATCATCGCCTGCTGCCGCTGCATCAAATGCGCCTTCGGCCAGTTTTATCTCCACGTCAAAAGTCGGATTGATCGTTTGTTTGCAGCGGTCAACCACCCACGCCACACTTTCCATGGTCGGTCCAAAGGATACAACCGCTCCGATCTTCTGATAAAGCGCTGCTGCCTTTTCAAATACGCCAATATCTGCAGCAACTAACGGCAGATCGGTACAGAGTTTCAACTGATCGATAAACGGAGAGAAGATCGTGCAGGACAGAAGGATTCCATCTACGCCTAATTCTTCTGCGCTGTGGATCAGCTGGATCATCCGGGAAAGGTTCTTGCCTGAGATCCGCCCCTCCTGTTTGCCCAGCCAGGACATGCCTTCATCCATAAAATGAAAGAGTTCCACTTCCGGAAAATCCTTTACTGCCTGTTCCACTGGAGCAATTGATACTTTGGTTGCATTGATCACTGCAATCTTTATTTTTCTGTCTCTGCTTTCCATATTGTCCCCTTATTCCAATTCCACTGCCAGATCGGAGATCGCTACAAGTACTGCCTCCCCGCTGATAACCATTCTGCCCTCTTCCCGCTTTTCGCAATGAAGATATCCGCCGCGTTTGGATGCCTGATAAGCATCGATTGAATCCTTCTGCAGCTCCTTTGACCAGTAGTCCGCTATCTGCACATGCGCTGATCCGCAGACCGGATCTTCCGGCACAGACACCTTTGGACAAAAGCTCCGTGATACACAGTCCACATCTGTCCCTTTTGCGGTGGCGTTCTGCACGCGTCCTTCAATCTGCATCAGCTTCAATTGATCCGGCTCCATCTTTCTGACCTGTTCCTCAGAGTCAAAAACGCAAATAAGATCAAGCCCCAATACAGCTTTGATCGGACGTACACCA
>JAZNHY010000027.1:0-2547 GCA_045577235.1 Lachnospiraceae bacterium | reverse complement strand
TCTTCTGACCCTGTTTGATGAAACGAATGCCACCGCCGTCTTCTGCTTTTGCGGAAGCCGCGGTGGCTTCTTTTATTTTCTCGCAGATCATAGAGACTTTTTCATCCTCTACAGCAAGAATAAATGTTACGTTTTCTTCATATAAAGTTTCCAGCGGAGGAAGATCATTCTGGTTCAGAAGATACTGGATCTTGCCAAGGCTGTTATAGTCACATTGTACGGAGATCTTCCTGCCTGTACACAGTTTCTGGCATATATTTTTATCTTTTGCATCCGCCACTGCCAGTGCTGCAGACTGCCCGTAAGCTCTTGCCAGAGGACCGGCGCCAAGAAGGATCCCGCCAAAATAACGGGTCACAATGAGAACACAGTCTGTCAGATGATTGGCAAGCAGGACATCTAAGATAGGACGCCCGGCAGTCCCGGAAGGCTCTCCGTCGTCAGAAAAACGTTGAATGGATGCATTTTCACCAACAATATAAGCATAGCAGTTATGACGAGCGTCATAATACTGCTTGCGGAGGCTTTCTATATAAGAGATCGCTTCCTCTTCCGAATGGATGGGGTGGAGCTGCGCGATAAAGCGTGAACGCTTTTCGGTCAGTTCGCCGGATGCATCTTCTGTAATTACACGAATTTCGTCCTGCATAGCTTCACAAAATAATCACATAAAAAACACGTTTTTCCTGTATCATAATAGCATCTTTTTCGTAACAATTGTAACAAAAACGTAATGGTTGATTTTTTGACATTCATAGGGCATTGATGTATAATTTCCCATTGTATATGCTTCGCAAGAGGCGTATTCCTAATGCAATAACAGTTCATAACAGGAATAAGGACTATATAAAGAGGATAAAACATGAAACTGAATTCAGATGAAGTAAGAGAGAAACAAAAAAACCTTTCATCGAAAAAGAAGAAAAAGAAAACCAGTATCGTTGTCCGGATCATTCGCTGGGTCCTTTTAACGATCCTTTCGATAATCTGTATCGCTGCCTGCCTGGTGATGGGTGTAGTCGTTGGTATTGCTAAATCCACACCGGCACTGGAAGAAATCCAGGTTGCTCCGACACAGTATCCAACTACCATCCTGGATACAAACGGAACAGAAATCCTGAAACTTTCTGCAGCCAGCGCCAAGAGAATCGAGGCCTCCCTGGATGAGGTCCCAGAAGTATTAAAATGGGCCTTCATCGATCTGGAAGACGAGCGTTTCTATTCCCATAAAGGTATCGACTTAAAGGGTATCGGCCGTGCCGCTTATCAGACCCTCACCCAGGGGTCCACTCAGGGTGGTTCTACCATCACACAGCAGCTGATCAAAAACAACGTGTTTGAGACCGGTGGATTTGAGCGGAGCAAAGGCTCTCTGATCAGACGTAAGATCCAGGAGCAGATCCTGGCACTTGGCCTGGAAAAGAAGATGAGCAAGGATGAGATCCTGATCAACTATCTGAACACCATCAACCTTGGCGGAGGCAACTATGGTGTGAAGATGGCTGCTAAATATTACTTCAACCGTGATCTGAGTCAGCTGACTGTTGCACAGTGTGCCGTGATTGCTGCTATTACGCAGAACCCGTCCGGCAATAACCCGGCAAGACATCCGGAAGAGAACCGCAAGAGAATGGAGACTTGCCTTGAATACATGAAGAAGAACGGTCATATCACACAGAGTGAATATGATGAAGCAATGGCGGAAGATGTTTATGCAGGCGTTTCTGAAAATGCCGCATCGAACGGCAACCCGCTGTATTCCTACTTTGTTGATTCCCTGATCGATGATCTGATCGATGACCTGCAGAAAAAGGCCGGCTTTACTTATGCACATGCATACAATCTGGTCTACACCGGAGGTCTGACAGTTTATTCTACCCAGGATCCTGTGATCCAGGAAATCGTAGACCGTGAGGTTAATAACTGGGACAACTATCCAGGCTGGACTACTTACGGCATCAGCTGGGATCTGACGATTGAACGTGCAGATGGTACTAACGAATACTTTAACCAGAGATCAATTGTCCGCTGGATGGAAGATGTGGTACAGAATTACAACTTCTACGATGGAACGTTGGAAGCCTGGACCTATAAGAATGATTACGGTTCCCCAGAGGAAGCGGATGAAGTCATCGCTGCTTTTAAAGAATATGTTTCCAAACCAGGTGATACGATCACCTATGAGAAGGTCTTCTATACACTGCAGCCGCAGGTATCCTTTACTGTCATGGATTATACGAACGGCCATGTACTTGCACTTTGCGGCGGACGTGGAGAAAAGACCCAGAACCTGACATTGAATCGTGCTGTAGATACAACAAGACAGCCGGGATCCTGCTTCAAGGTTCTTGCGGCATATGCTCCTGCATTGGACGCTGCCGGATATACCCTTGGTACAGCTATTGATGACTCTCCGTTCCATTACGGTGGAAGCATCAACCGTGACGTCCATAACTGGTGGGGCGATGCATACCGCGGACTCTCCACTGTACGTGAAGGTATCCGGGATTCGATGAATGTAAGTCGGATCGTAGCCATGTCGTTCTG
>JAZNHY010000026.1:0-7124 GCA_045577235.1 Lachnospiraceae bacterium | reverse complement strand
AGAACACTTTACGTGTTTTTTGCGCTGTGTTATTATGCTGCGCTTCCTCAATGATCGAGTCATCTATATCTGTGATCGCCTGATATAATCGAATGCTTTTATTTATCATAATTGAATGCCCTCCTCTTCCAGGACTTTTTTCAGGTCCTTGCGGAGTCTGTACATGATCTGCGACAGTTGTTCCGAAGAAATACCATGCTCTTTAGCCAGCTGTTTTACAGAATCACCAAACCAGTACCGGCGGACAAAAAGAATGCGTTTCTCTTTTGGCAGAGATGTCAGCCATGCGTTGATGCAGGCACTGATCTCCTGGTTTTCGATCTGCTCCTCCACACTCTGCGACGAAGGGATACATTCTTCTAATTCGCTTAAGAGCACATCCATCCCATGATTTCTTTTCTGCGCATGATTCCGGTGCCAGATATTCAGCGCTGCATTACGGCATACTTTTCCAAGCCAGGCTCTGAAATATTTCGGACGGTTCGGAGGAATCGTCTCCCATGTCTTCTGCCAGACATCATTCACGCATTCTTTCGCATCTTCTGTATTTGACAGGATATTGAATGCGATCGCATAACAGTATGCGCCGTATTTCTGATCCGCTTCCCGGATCGCATTCTCATCTCTTTCCCAGAACAGTCCGATGATCTGTACATCTTCCATGATCATGTTCCCTTCTGCTGCTATGAAGGTCCTTCAATTATATAGACAAAAAAAATACAAAGATATTGTAACATAACGACGATGATAAAAGAGCCATCCCGCTCTGGCATACTTTATGATACAATAAATGTGACAAAAGAACCGTCCCCTTGTCACATCAAATTCGGAGGCTTTTCAAAATGATAAAATTGATTCGCAAGATCACGCTTATTTTTACTGCACTTATTCTTTCGGGCAGTCTGCTCTTCCAACTGAATCTTCCGGTTTATGCGGAAGAGGAACCGCCTATCATAGAAGAAACCTCAACCGAAGAAATCACCGGCGCAGAACACAGTTCCTTTGGCAGCGAAATGCTGACCGCCGCCAAAGACCGTTATGGTTTCAACAGGCTCCCGCTTCTTCGGAATGCAGATCCGGATACACCTTCTCATTCCAATCGGATCCTCGAATATGCCTCCATGCCATACATCGGGAATGCATATATTGTTGCCTTTCATGTGGACTTCCCGGACCGGCAGTTTGAGGAAGGTGATACGGAAGAAGCTCTGCAAAAAGCGATTGGCGTAGATCTGGACGGCAATCAATATGAGTCTTTCTATAATGACCAGTACGCAAATGTGAATGGCTATTATCAGCGTGCATCCTACGGAAAGCTTACTGTTTCCGGTAATACATTTTCTTATACCGCAAAAAAAGCCAAGGGCGAATACGAAGACAGCACCGAGTTGTTCCAGGAGGTTCTGGATGCTTTTGACGATTCCGTGAATTTCAGCCAGTACGACGCCGATCTGGATGGCAGGATCGACTGCATCTACCTTCACATCCCATATGATGTAAACGATGACTGGGGTTCGACCTGGTGGCCAAACTGTTCTACGCTGCAGTCTGCCGATTTATGGTACGACAACGTTCTGGCAGCGTCCCGCGTCATCATCAGCAGGAAGTTGAACGATGATAACGAGGATGGGGTGCGGACCCTCATTCATGAGACCGGACATGCCATGGGTTTTCCGGATTACTACTCTTATAACAAAAACCCGGATCCTGCGGGTGGCAGCAACTTGCTCAGCGGAATTCTCACTTTTGATATGATGGACTCCAACACTGGTGACCATAATGGATTTTCCAAGTGGCTTGCAGGCTGGCTGGATGAATCCCTTGTGACCCGTGTTGTTGCGAATGAAAATGGCGTGGTCGCAACGCGGGACGGCAACCCGGCGGGTACCGTTAATGAGGATGGTTCCATAACGCTGGATCTTGCCAGTTTTGATTCGGATACGCTGGAAGAGACCGGAGGTATCATCGTCGTCGGAAACGATGATCAGGCGCCGTTCTCCTGCTATTTCCTGATCCAGTATGACACGTTCGCCGGAAACCAGAAGGTCTATTATGGAAACGACAAGCCTCTTCCTTCCGGTTTTCGTGTATTCCGCATACAGGCGGACCTGAATGAATACGGGCAGTTAAAGCACTCAAATACCACGGGCGCCCTTTATAATAAACTGATCGAACTGGTTGATCCGGATTACAAAGCGGATCACACCGCTGTTTTTCCGCCTTTTGCTCCGAATGGTTTCGGACAGGATTCATATACCTGCATGTTTTATGGCGGTTCTTCCCTGACACCAACATCCGCACCATCCACCAATTTCCGTGATAATATCAATGTCGGATTTACCGGCATTTCCATCGAATTTCTGGAATCCGGCGAAAAAAGCGGAATGCTGAAGATTTCTTATTCCGAAGAGGATAAGCCAGAAGAAAAGCCATTGGAAATCGAACTGATCGAAGGAACTGCTTTCCCTGGCGCCTTCAACGTGACGCTGAAGGGAAATCGAGATCTGGTCTTTGGCATCTTTGGATCCCATGGTATTTCTGCTGCCATCAAGGATGGGGAAGAATTCATCATGAGTGATTCCATGACAGAGTATTCCCTGAATGGAGACACCATTCAGGCAACATTCCATTTTGACACCGATTATTTGATAAATGGCCGGACCGTCCTCATCCGCGTCAGAGAAGGCGCATTTGATACCGGGAACGATGGCGAGTGGTCTGAACGTTTTGAATTTGAAGTCCCAATCACTCCACTGCTTGCAGACCTGTCTGAATCTGGCCTTATTGAGGATACCGTCGCAGAGAATTTGGGGCATGCCCTTTCTCCAATCCAGCGTGCAGAAGACGGTTCCTATTACTTCTATGGATTCGCAGGCAGATTCCTTCCAATGTCTACTACTGATGTATATAAATACACGTTTACCGAAGAAGACCCGGCAAACGTGACGCAAGTGTTGCTGGAATCCGGAAGCGACGAACGTTCCGCTGCAGTGAAATACCTCAGCGACGTTTATTATGAACAGCAAACGGAAGGCGCTTCCATCGTTCCGGAAAACGCAGAATTAGGTGAATTCCGGATAATCCTGGATGCTGTGAAGATCGGCGATTATTATTACACAGTCTCCTTCCGTGAGTATAATTATTCTTCCACCGAGCCAAACCGGATGGCCATCAGCAAACTGGATGCCAACGGAAAACTGATTGATCAGATAATCCCTGCCGGGGATGAGATCCCACAAAAGCCGGAGGCATCTTCCCGCGTACGAATTCTGATCGGACCAAATGAAAAAATCGCGGTCCTTTTGTTCCGTCCGTTCCAGGACAGAGGGACAAACCTGAGTGGTCACATGGCAACATTCTTTTTTGACCAGGATCTGAATGTAGAAGCACGTCTGGATAATTTTTCCACTGGATGCGGCACCTGGCTGGAGGATGGCCGGTTCATCACCTTCGGCCAACGGACAAAGATCACGATGGATGAGATGGATGCCGGGATCATGCGTTTAGATATGATCTGTTATGACATCACGACTGTGATCGATCCGGCACCGGAGGTCGTCAAATATGAAGGAGAAGCAGCCGATGGTTCCAAGAGTGCAGAATGGACGAGCGGATCTGAAGATGGACTGTTACTGATCTTCCATAGAGATCCGGCAGATGAAACGACTTTGGAACATTTCATCAGAGCAGAGGTCGACGGAAAGGAATTATCACCTGAGAGTTTTGTCGCAGAATTCGGCAGCCTCCGCATCACCTTAAAGCCATCGTACCTGGAGTCCCTTGCTGAAGGAACGCATACCCTGCGCGCTGTCTTTAAAGACGGGGAGGCAGAGATCACATTCCAGATCGCGAAGCAGAACAACACCCCGGCAACCGGTGACCAGAATCAGCCGGCACTTTGGATCATCCTCATGATCACAGCACTGTTGATTGCTGCAATCACGATCATCGTACCCGCCCGGAAACGTAAAGATTAAAACAGAAAGACCTTACTGACAGCAAAAATCAGTAAGGTCTTTTAAAATGAGATAAATAGAAAATATTCGTACTCGTTTTTTCGAAGGTGTTCTTAACTCTTTTTGTTTAGTTATTTTTCGAAAAACGACTTGTTGTTATTTCTATTATTTCAGTTATGATGGCTTAAGGGATTTTTGTTGTCATTTTGTTGTCAGTGATCTGAATGTTTTATCATTTGTCCGCTGGCCTAAATGTTCTCATTTATCATCATAATGCCCGCCGCATTGAATTACCGTTACCGTGTTTTCATCTGCCTTAAAAATAATCCGGTTCTTCTTATCAATGCGAACGCTGGCATATCCACTGAAGTCACCTTTCAGCATTTCTACTTTGCCATAAGAGCATTGGTAACCATTTCGCATGATATCCTTCAGCAGCTTATTTGTCTTTTTCAGTATTACTTTCTCCGCCTGTAAACTTTCATACTCTTTCCAGGCATCTGACTGCCATAAAAGGTTCCGCATACTCAATCCTCGATAATACTATGTGCAACTGTATTTCCTCTTTCCACATCAGCAATGCGGCGTTTCAATTCCGCAGCTTCTTCAGGAGTGAATCCATTGGCATCACGCATAGTGAAGGTCATCGACTGAGACCGAACAGCCTGCCTGACAAGTGCAAGCGTAGCGGCAGACATCGAAAGCCCAAATGCATCACATAAAGCACTATAGCTCTCTCTGGTCTTTTTATCCATTTTAAAAGTGAAATTTGTCATTTCTTCTGCGGCTTTGATCATATTAATCATCTCCTTTCCCAAATCATACTATGACAGACGTCGCCGTTTGTGTCAAGTGCTTTTCATGTGCTATAGCACATATATTAAACACAATTTCTTTAACACAATACGGCTGCACCAATTGGCACAGCCGCATCTGTTCTTGCTTTAATCTATTTCTGCTTTGCATGAATCAAAAAAAGTCTTTTCAATTAACAAAAAGACCTTACTGAACATCCTCAGTAAGGTCTTTTGATTTGCATAATTTAAGCATTGTCACTCGTACTCGCTCCTGAAAGCCGTGAGCTAAACGATTTTGTATAGGCCATTTAGCACAGATTATCAGGATTATTTGCATTACCTATAAAACTTGGACTATCAAGATTTTTGTTGTCACTGTGTTGTCACCCAGTATCTTCATTATAGTGCATAAGTTCAAATATGCAACCCATTTGACGAGAATATGATGCTAAACAATTACGCCCAAATAAACCAGAAGTATAGATACCCAGTCATCACCGCAACTAATGTGTAGGGAAGACCTATTCGCATAAATTCTTTAAACGACACCTGATATCCTTCTTTTCTAAGCATTCCAACCGCAGCAATATTAGCTGATGCACCAATAGGGGTAATGTTTCCTCCTAAAGTAGCACCTGACAGTAACCCGAAGTACAGAAGGTATGGTTCCATCCCTAATGCACCTGTTACAGCCGTCAGAACAGGCAGCATAGTCGCTACATAAGGGATATTATCAACAAAAGCAGAAATCAGCACTGATCCCCAGACTACGATTGTGTATAACAGAAAAATATTATTACCGCCGAATTTAACGATCAGACTTGCAAAGTCATCGATGATGCCAACGTTTGTCAGGCCGCCGATTACGATAAACAAACCTGTAAGAAGCCCCAGCGTTTCAAAGTCCAGATTCTTTATGGATGCGATGGCATTATGCGCTTTTTTCACTTTGATAAAATCAATCAATATCGTAACAATTGCTAAGGCGCAGCAAATAATCCCATTTATCATTTGCGGTGTATCCGGGATGAACGAAGCAGTAATCAGGGCAGCAACCATAAGGAGCAGCATTACTGTCGGCATAAAGTTGCTGACGACAGTTCTCTCTTCCTGTGAAACCGGATCCTTATCTTTACGGAACAAAAACAGCATGACAGGAACAGTAGCAAGCGCTCCGAGTTCTACGGCAAAAAAGATTCCGGGGCGCCCATTCATCCAAAAGAAATTCATGAAATTCATATTCGCATAGTCGCCCAGCATGATTGATGTGGTATCCCCAACAAGTGTCGCAGCACCCTGCAGATTAGAGGATACCGCAATGGATAGAATCATCCCCACAGGGCTCATCTTCAGCTTTTTGCAAATTGCCATCCCTACGGGAGCAACCATCAATACCGTAGCAACATTATCGATGAATGCCGAGATTACACCGGCGAAGAGAGACATCAGTATGGTTACCCACATGACGTTCTTCGATTTTCCCAGCAGGATATCTGCCAAAAGGTTTGGCATATGGGAATCAATGAAATAATAAACAATGATCATTGTTCCCGCTATCATTAGCAAAACATTCCAGTTAATCGTTGATACCAGATTATTCAGCGGTAATATTCCTGCAATCAGGAAAATCACCGCCACCGACAGGGCGTAAAACGGTCTGTATTTTGGTTTGGCGATCATAAGGACATACATTAAAGCAAACAATACTAAAGCAAAAATCTTCATCCCATTCCTCCGTTATTTCCCAGGAGCGATAAAAAAAGACTATTACCACAACCAAAGCTGTGGTAATAGTCTTGCTGCTTCGAACAAATCCCGGGGATAAATCCCGTATTGACGGAATATGTTGCGCATTTGCGCCAGCTACTCCCTAATACCTTTATTTAATGTATCACAAAGGAACTCTTTGTCAACTATTTCAGCGTCAATTTCAATATCGTCATTTTTATAAATAATGACTATATTGAATCATAATATGACATAAATAAAGCCATTAACTGTTTTTCAACAGCTAATGGCTTTTATGCTTAGGATCGATGTGGCTCTTGCTTTATTTAAAAGCTACTTGCTGTCAATAGGCACTCTTCTTCCCATCAATTCGCAGTTTTCCTCCCCGTCCACTCGCTTCGCGAAAAAGCGGGGAATGACGGTGAACCTCTACTCTCCAGGCTCAAGCCGTTCCTGTTTCGCTCCTCGTTCACTCCCCTTTTTTCACTCGGGAACAAATCAGAACTGCTGCGAGTAAATGGGAGAAAACCTGGCTAGCCTTCCAGACGTGCGGTAGCCTGTACTGTCGCCACGCCTCAGGACTGCTGCCACATTCGCTCTCCGCTCATCACGGCAGCGCCTCTTCGGCACGGCTCCTTCCTCC
>JAZNHY010000025.1:0-3039 GCA_045577235.1 Lachnospiraceae bacterium | reverse complement strand
GCAATATGTGCTGCACCGTCAAACTGCAGAAAGACTTTCTGCCCGATGATCTCTTTTGGAACATCAATCGCATGACGGTAGCCGCAGATACATTCATAGTCGGAAGGAGTTGCATAATGAAGAGGAAGGCTGCCCACATTGTGCGGCAGACGGATGGATTCGCCATCCAGAAAACCCTTCATAAAGTCTTCCGACCAGTTATTGGTAAATTCCCATTTGTTATTTAATCGAATCATAATTCCCCCGTAAAATCAGTGTAACAAATTATACCATATTACAGACTTGTTGTGGATAAAAAGTAGTGATAATATGAACGGGACATTATTCCAAGAAGCCTTCAAACAGGAGATATTCAAATGAAGCTGAAAGAATACCGGGGACATATCCGGAACTGGAAAGCCCTTTGCGAAGAACTTGCCATTGATCCGTCTTTGGCAAGAGAAGAAAGGGAAAGAGAAATTGTACAAAAAGCATTTGAACGCTGGCAGGACGCCGTAGGTGAGCACCTCATTGGTATGTTTGCGTTTGCGCTGGAAGAGGAAGAGAGCGGTGATGTGTTTGCATGCCGGGATCCGTTTGGGACAAAGCCATTTTATTATTATGTCACGGAAGATCATAAACTTTTATGCGGCACATACATCCGGCCGATCCTTCATTCAGAAGGGTTCGTCAAAGAACTGAATCCGGACATGTTGCAGCTGTATCTGACACTGACTTATGTGGCAGGAGAGGATACCTTTTTCAAGGGGCTGAAAAAGCTGATGCCGGGACATACCCTGCGTTTCCATAACGGGAAAGTTGCATTGCAGCGTTACTTTGCACCGACCTTTACACCGGATGAAAGTAAAACACTGGATGAGTGGGCTGATGAGATCCATCATACGCTGCAGTATGTCATGACAGAAGTCAAGGAACCGTCTGAAAAGGCGGAATCATTTCTGTCCGGCGGGGTAGATTCCTCTTACGTGCTGGCAATGAGTGATGCCAAAACGGCAGACACGGTTGGTTATGATGATGAACGCTTTGACGAGTCTCCGTTGGCTAAGGCTACAGCGGATTATCTGGACGTGACATTGAACCGCTGCCGCATCACACCAGAAGAGTATTTTGCTATTGTGCCATGGGTCATGGAAAACATGGAACTGCCGCTGGCAGATGCATCCGCTATTGCATTCTCCATAGGATGCCGCGCAACGGCAGAGCATACAAAATTGTGTTATTCCGGTGAGGGTTCCGATGAGTTCTTTGGCGGATACAACATGTACCGGAATGCAGAACGCTATGGAGAAAATCTGAAGACCTTCTATGTGGGCAATACGAACATCATGAAGGAAGACGAGAAGCAGAAACTTCTGAAGTATTATAATCCGGACGTTCTGCCAATCGACCTGGCTAAATATATTTATGAGGAAAACGAAGGCAATGACCCGCTGACAAAAATGCAGGATGTGGATATCCGTATCTGGCTGGAAGGCGATATTTACCTTAACGTAGATAAAATGAGTACGGCAGCAGGCCTGGAGATCAGAATGCCGTTGACTGACCCGAGAATCTTTTCCATTGCTTCCCGGATGCCATCTGTCTATAAGGTGAACGAAGAGCAGAATAAAGTTGCTTTCCGGACAGCAGCAAAGAAAGTGCTCCCGGAAGAAGTGGCTTTCCGCAAAAAGCTGGGGTTCGTCGTGCCGATCCGTCATTGGGTGGCTGATGAACGTTATAACCGGGATGTTTATGAGACGATCCACGGACCATTGGCAGAGCTATTTTTCCACAAAGAAGTACTGGAAGAGATCTGGGACGAATACATAGGCGGGAACTCTGATCTGTGGCGTAAAATATGGACGATCTATACGTTCCTGGTGTGGTACCGCATCTACTTTTAGTTGTACATTTAAGGGATTTATACTATAATTTTCGTTATCTTAACGAGAATACGGAGGAAATATGAAGAAGCTTTTTTCGATCATCCTGATCGGTTTATTATGTGTCGTCTGTTTGTGCGGATGTGAAGGAAAAAAGAAGGAAGAAGAAACTACTTCTACAGAAGAAGCGACCACAAAAGTGGAACGTGATGCATCTCTGGAAGGAACTTGGGAAGAATATGATATTCCGGATGGCCAGGAACTTGGCGATTACTGGGTATTTAACAGTGACGGCAAAGGAAAATGGGGCCTGATGGATGTAGAATTTACTTACAGCACCAAAGAAGGAATACTAACCATTGATTGTGCAGAAGGATGGGGACAATATGAATTTCACTATTCCATCAGCGGTGATATCCTGACCATGCAGGAAGAAGGCAACAGCGCGAACCAATACCAGAAACGATGAGAAGAGGCACACTATTTATCATTAGCTTAATCGTTGGGATTTTTCTTTTGACCGCCTGCGGAAAGAACGGTCCTTCGAAAGATGCGGTTTTAGATCCGGATATTTTCGGGACCTGGAAGCAGATCACGGAAGATGGCTCTGCATCTTTAGAAGATATCGGCATTCCATCCGGTTATGTTTTTAATGAGGACGGTACCGGAGAAGATCTGTTCTGGGCATTGGCCTTTACCTATCAGACAGATAAGGGGACCCTTTATATTGATTATGAAGATGCCTCTTGTGATGACAGCGATTATACCTATTCGATCGACGGGGATGTGATCACGATGACAAGAAATGCAAAAGACGCGATCACCATGTTATATCGGAGAGAACCGGTGGAAACACAGCCGGAGACGGAGACAGAAGAATGAAAAAAATACTGATCAGTTTACTATGTGTCCTGCTTTGCACTACCTGCCTTCTGGCATGCGGGAAAAAAGATAAGGAAGAAGAGACGATCCCGAATGATGAAGCAATTTACGGAACCTGGACCGAATCCATCTGGGATTCCGGTTATACCTTCCGGGAAGACGGTTCGGGCCTGGATATCTTCTGGGATCAGCCGTTTACCTATACTGCAATAGAAGGCGACCTTGTGATCACCTATACAGAAGGACTTTATCAGGATAAACAGTTTACGTATTCTGTAGAAGAAAATACACTGAC
>JAZNHY010000024.1:0-3049 GCA_045577235.1 Lachnospiraceae bacterium | reverse complement strand
CTAGTTGGGAACGTGGAAAACAGTAACGAAAGGCTGGCTTGCATTGACGGAAAAACGAAGATGCAAATATGTTTTTGTTCATGGCTTGTCCGGGTGGGGAAGCTATGATGACAGGTACCGGCGGATGCCTTACTGGGGCATGCGCGGCGGTGACCTGATGGCGTACCTGAGGGAACAGGGGTTTTCCTGCTATGCCGCATCCGTCGCGCCGACGGGCAGCGCCTGGGACCGCGCCTGCGAACTCTATGCACAGCTGGCGGGAACCAGGGTCGATTACGGAAAAGCGCACAGCGAGAAATATCGTCATGAGCGTTTTGGGAAAGACTTCACCGGCAATCCGCTGATCCCGGACTGGGAGCCGGAAACCAGAATCGTTCTTCTGGGACATTCCTTTGGCGGCGTGACCGTGCGCCTGTTCTCGGAACTTCTTGCAAACGGAGATCCGGCAGAGCAGGCAGCCGGCGATGACATCTCCCCGTTTTTTAAAGGCGGCATGGGTGAGCGGGTCTGCGGCATCGTCACCCTGGCTGCGCCGACTAACGGCACAACCGCTTATGATCTGTTTCAGGATCCATCGTTTCATCCGGAGCAGGTGAAGGTTCCGTGGTGGAGCAAGCCGCTCGCCAACATGATGTCCAAAGGGACAAGGCCACAGGTCGATGGCCGCGATGTAAGAGACTACGCCGGGAACGATATGCAGATCGACAACGCCATCGTACTCAATCAGAAGATCACCACATTTCCGCACGTATTTTACTTTTCCGTTCCGTGCAGCTTTACCGCAGAGCAGGCGGACGGAACACATAAACCAAAAAAGAAAATGGAGCCGCTCTTTGTTATGCGGGCTTACCAGATAGGCGCGTATAAAGGCAGGACGGCAGGCGGCATGGAGATTAATGAGACCTGGCGCGAAAACGACGGACTGGTCAATACCTTCTCCGCAACAGCGCCAATAGGTGCGCCGTCAAAACCGCTGGAGAAAGATCACATCGAGCCCGGCATTTGGAATGTGTTCCCGTCTTATGAGGGCGATCACATGTCCCTGCAGGGAGGCTTGATGAAAAAACATAATATCCGAAACTTTTATTTGGAACTGCTGCAGACCATTGACTCCTGCATGTAACATCGACAGCTGCAAGCAGTTCTAGGAGGAAGCCATGTATTATCTTATAAAAAAGACATTGGAAGAATGCACGCTGCAGGAATGCATCGCGGGTGACTTTCAGTATATTGCTATCCTTACCCCCGCGCAGTGGGAGCAGGAGGAGGATGCGTTTGATCTGGGAATCGACCTGGATCTGAACTTAAATGAGATCCATAACACCAAAGTGGAAGTGAACATCGATTCGCTGACCGGAACGTTCCTTATCCCGAATCGTGAGAACCTCTCCGGCGATGGCGCCCGCTTTGCGTTTGTCCTTGATGAGAAAGGCATCATTTTTATTGATGATGGCGATACCGCCGCGGGCATCGTGGAAAAGATCAAACGGTCGCGCCAGTGGCAGCTGCCTTGTCTGGAACGTTTTGTTTATGACTTTCTTGAGCAGATTGTGCATGGCGACATGCGCATGATGGAGAAGACGGAAACGGAATTGAACCAGATAGAAAAAGCCATATTGGACGGCGTGGATAAAACACCGCTGAAACATTTATCGGAGATCCGCGGCGACATCCGAAAACTGCGTGTCCACTATGAGCAGCTGATCGACCTCAGCCAGGAGCTGGAAGAGAACGAAAACGATTTCTTTAAAGAGGACAACCTGCGTTACTTCCATTTGTTTACCAACCGCATGGCCAGACTGCACGACATGGCAGCCTCCCTTCGGGACTACGCGCTGCAGGTGGGCGATCTGTATCAGTCGCAGATCGACCTGAAGCAGAACCGCATCATGACCATCCTGACTGTTGTGACGGCAATCTTCATGCCGCTGACACTTATTGTCGGCTGGTACGGCATGAACTTTAAATATATGCCGGAACTGGATTCGCCGATGGGCTATCCGATCGTGATCGCAGTCAGCGTAGCGATCGTCATCATTTGTTTGATAATATTTAAGAAAAAGAACTGGCTATGATTTATATAATAAGACACGGACAAACGGAACTGAATAACAAGAAGGCGCTGCAGGGAAGGAGTGATCATCCCCTGAACGACACGGGTATTGCGCAGGCGCAGGAAGCGGCGGCGATGCTGCAGGGCATCAAGTTTGACGCGGTTTATTCCAGCCCGCTCATCCGCGCAGTGCAGACGGCAAAGATCCTTGCACCTGAGCTGGAGCCGATCATCGACGAGCGCTTGATAGAGATGGACTACGGCCCATACGAGGGCATGGACCTGCAAAACCTGGCGCCGGAGGTGATCACGTTCTTCAGCGACTTTATTCATAACCCGGCACCGGATGGGATGGAGCAGCTTGGCAGCGTAGTGGACCGGGCAGGTCTGTTCATTCAGGAGCACGGCAGGACGAGCGGCAATATCTTGATCTCCACGCACGCTATTGCCATGAAAGGGATCCTGGAGTATCTGACTCCGGAATCGGGCGGTGGCTATTGGAACAAGTACGTTGGAAACTGCGAAGTATATATAACAGAGTATCTATCGGACGGAACGTGGACAGTTCCTGCTCGGTATCAGCCGGACGAAGAGTGAGCTCCGGCGCAGAAAAGTGAAAACAAATCAATTCAAATAAAGAGGAGGATCAAAAATGAAGAGAGTGGTAATCATTTGGTCCAGCCCAAACACAGATGGCTTGACGGCATCGGCTAAAAATATGTTTGTGAGCGGTCTGGCAGACAGAGGCATTCAGGCGGAAGAGATCCATCTGAATGCAATGAACATCGAGCACTGCAGAGCATGCGGCGACGGATGGGGCACATGCCGGGACGATGGCACATGCATCATTCAGGATGACTATGCCAGCATCTATCAGAAGCTGGAAGAGGCGGACGGCATCGTCTTCATCAGTGCTGTTTACTGGCAGGAAACGACCGAGTGCTTTAAGGCATTCTTTGACAGACTGCGCAGAAATCACGCCATCCATAACCGGAC
>JAZNHY010000023.1:0-4035 GCA_045577235.1 Lachnospiraceae bacterium | reverse complement strand
ATAGCCTGAGCCACAGCGTTGGCGACGCTGCTGTCAAGCTCACTTCCCTCATCGATCGTTTTTCGCAAAGATGCGTAAATGTCAGCAGATAATGTTGCCCGCATTACACGATCATCAAAAACCAGACTTCCAAAAATATCTGATACTGTACTCATTGTTCCTTCTCCTTTCGAAATAAAAAAACAAAAAAGAAAAGGCGCCTTCGAGTAAAATACTCAAAGACGCCTTTGCCTTTATGCATTGCATTTTACACCTGTGAAATCGTTTGTCAACCGCTCATTTTCAAAAAAAGCATTTCTCACAAAAAACTACTATTCGTCCGTCCCGTTTTTTAAATATTGCACAACGGAGCTGTCAGGATCAGTTTCTCGCCCTGCAGATCATGATACAGCCAGCATCCTTTGCCGCTGACATCATAAAGTGAGATCACATTATTTAAGTCTTTATTTTCAAAACTATCGATTGGAAGTTTTTGTCCTGCCTGCAGTTTATCCGGGTGGAACTGCACGGTCTTTTCGTTGGCAAAAACAGCCGTGTACAAAATCTCCGCCTCCACCAGATCCTGGAAAATATGACTTCCAAAGGAAAGCTCCGGATTATAACCTGCCCCTTTTTCCTCCATCTCACAGATCACATCAAACTCGCTGATGTCCGAAAATGCAGTCGGTACACCCAGTTCCGGAGACGATGTCCCTATCCTTCCAGGCACCATCAGCATCATATGTTTTCCCTGGTTTCGATATTTCCAGTTGATATTTCCAATCATCCTTGCTACCGTCGGCTTATCTGCATAAGCGAGATTGTAATAAGCTACCGGGTCCACAAAAAGAACCATGTCCAGCTCAATCGCCCTGGACAGTCCCATGGAAGCCCCATGGCTTTCCAGCACGATCTGCTCCTGCGGAAGATCCTCCGGAATTGTTACTTTCCCGGTGTCTTCAAAGACCTACAGCGGACGGCACTGCAGCAAGTTGATCGTATACTCCCCATCTTCCGAAAGATTCATGGTGTATTCAATATCCACCGGCTGTCCGTATTCCGTCTGAATACATTGCATCAGTTTCTGGATCTGTCCCATCAGCTCCCGGTTTTTCACCAGCCCCTGACAGGAAATAAACCGGACCGCTCCGCTTCGTCCCAGCTCCCGCAGCCGGTATTCTGCTTCGGAATCTCTTTCGGTAAGAACCTGCAGAAGGTAATTTGGCATTTTGGTTTCAAGCTCCTGCAGACTCAGCTTTTTCAGGGTATGACTGCTCGTATCTACTGTTTCGACCCTGCGCTGTGAATACTGATGCTTTTCCGCCGCACTAGTATAAGTCGTCGCTTCCGGACGGTCCAGGCTGACCAGTCTCGGGTATGATCCTTCGGTACGATCGACTGCAGACGTTCCCAATCCCATGACCAACCGAAGCATTCCCGCCGTCGGATCCGTATTTTTCATAAACTGATACGGGCTGTAGGAATAACCAACTCCTGCCGCACACGGCATGTAATAGGATCCATAATAAGAACCGGAAACCCGTTGGATCAAAAGAGCCATCTGCTCGTCTTTTTTATCCAGTCCCCTGCGTCGACGGTAATCCAGCGCCGACATGCTCATTGTGCTTGCGTATACCATCTTAATCGCATTTTCAAACTCTTCCAGACGTTCTTCGATCGTTCCCCGGTTTGCACAGAAAACAGACTCATACTTGCCGGCAAATGCATTACCAAATCCATCCTCCAGGATGCTGCTGGACCGGACAATAAACGGATCCTGTCCATAGTATTCCAAAATGTTGCGGAAATGCGTCCGCATCTCCTCTGAAAAACTGCCGGTCAAAAGTTTTTGCGCGAATTCTTCCGCCAGAGCAAAAAAGCCCTCTTCGGTCCGCTGGCGGATTCGAAGGTCCCAGAAATCATTGTCCACGATATAGGTGTAATACATATCCGAACCCATGAAAAACGAATCATGCGGTTCCAGTACCTCGTCGATCTCCGGTGCATTATTCCGAAGAATGGCCCTCGCAAGCAGCATGCCGCATGCCTTGCCTCCGATCATGCCTGTTCCGATCATATTGCTCCGGGTCAGGAAATAGTCCTCCGGCGTAAAATGTGTTTTGACCATTTCCCGCATTTTCTCATCCCGAGTCATCATAATATTGCACATTTCACTGCAGTATTCATCAATCGGAACTCCTGCTTCATGCAGCGTTTTCGCGGTATTAAAAAAACGGTCCCAGGAATCCATGTACTGTTCTTCTCCTGGCCTTTGATATTTGCGCAGGACTTGATAAAAACGGCTGGAATGAACTCCATCCAAAACTGGACGAAAACTTTTTGTTTCCAGATTGTAAAGATGCGGAAGGAACATGGTTTCGCTGCTGCGGTTCCAGACTTTGGAAGGACGTACATATACTGTTTCCTGCTCAGAATAAACATCCAGGAAAAGCTGTGTGGTATTGCTGATCTTGTTGATTGCGGCTATCGAATGTTTTCCACGCAGGACCGGGAAAAATGCCACGGTATCCAGAATGAACAGGAATGGGCAGGTGACACGGAAAAAATTTCCCATCATCAGATCGGTCGCCCATGCCGTCTGCAGTTCCGACAGACAGTCAAACACATAAAATGCATCCCTGCCTTCTTTTTCAATAATATTGTGGATCTCCACTGTAAAAGTCTCGAACTGATGGGACAACGGGATCACATATGTTTTAACTTCCGGACAGTCCTCTACCAACGGTTCGTGGCTTGCAAAACGGAAGTAGATCAGGTTTCGTTTGTCTTTTTTTGCCTGCTCTACATAGGGGTCAACAAACAGATGGAACTCCTCCAGGTTTGAGACCCGAAAGACAACGTTATCTCCCAGCCGGATGTAATCCAGCGCGGTATCCATTTCCGGGATTCCGGATAAGACCTTGTCAAATGCTGCCATGATCTTCCTCCTGTTCTTTGTGCCGAAATCGGCTGCCAACACGTTTCCGAACTCCTAAAAAACAAAAAAGGCAACGGCGTCCGCACATTCTGTGCGAAAAGACGTCTTTGCCTTTCTGTTTGCACTTTACACCTGCTATTTTGCACTGTCAACGGATTTTATATGAACAGTTGACATTTTTAACAGCCAGGTGTACTTTTATTTTAGTGAGCAAAGGCGTTCATTTGAATGGAAGAGAATTCTCTTCGAATCAAATGGGCGTCTTTTTTTATTTCCTGAGAAAGAAGGATCAAAAAGATGAAACAGGAAGGTCAGGTACGCATCCCTTCCGGATGTGCCATCGCAGCAGTCATATCAAAGAACGGTGATCGAATGTCCGGCGAGCTGATCACAAATGCCATGCGGCCAATGCACGACCGCAGCAATGGTCTTGGCGGCGGGTTCGCCGGGTATGGAATCTATCCGGAATACAAAGATTTTTACGCTCTTCATTTATTCTTTGACGACCGCTCCGTCAGAAAAGACTGCGAAGCGTTTTTAAAAGAATACTTTGAGATCGTTCATTCCGAAGTCATTCCGACACGCAAAATCCCTGCCATCACGGATGAGCCAATTATATGGCGGTATTTTGTTGCTCCGCTGAAATCCATGCTTTCAGATCTGCAGTTAGATGAAAAAGAACTGGTCGCGCGCATTGTTATGAAGATCAATGCGGAAATGACTGGTGCTTACGTTTTTTCCAGTGGGAAAAATATGGGGGCTTTTAAAGCTGTTGGTTTCCCGGAAGAGGTTGGACTCTTTTACAAGTTAGAAGAATACGAAGGTTATTCCTGGACAGCCCACGGCAGGTATCCGACAAACACGCCGGGCTGGTGGGGCGGCGCTCATCCATTTACTCTGCTGGATTATTCCGTTGTACATAATGGCGAGATCTCTTCCTATGATGCGAACCGCCGTTTTATAGAAATGTTTGGATACAAATGTACGCTGCAGACCGATACCGAAGTGCTCACCTATATCATGGACTATCTGGTGCGCAGGCAGGGACTGACGCTTGCTGAAGCTGCCAGCGTGATCGCCGCTCCGTTCTGGAGCACGATCGAGAGTGAAACAAATGA
>JAZNHY010000022.1:0-1754 GCA_045577235.1 Lachnospiraceae bacterium | reverse complement strand
CTGCTTGCTGTTGTCTTCCTAAGACCGCTTGGCCTCCGACTTCTACGGATGCAGATAAACATATGCTTTCCGGTCTGCTGGATTTAGTTGTAGACTTCCGGTCACCGGAAGAGCGTATCGCAAAGCCGGATCCTGAAATGGATGGTGTTGCAAACATTCATCTGCCAATCCTGGGAACAGAAGCACAAAAGAATACACACCCGCCAACAGCCAAACAAAATCTGGCTGAAGTCTTTTCTGATCCGGTTAAAGTTCGTACCGGTCTGAAAGGCGCCTATGCGAAATTTGTAGAGAACGATTTCTCCGTCGGGCAGTATGAGCAGTTTTTCCGTATTCTCGTGGAGGGTAAATATCCGAGAGTCCTTTGGCACTGCTCTGCCGGCAAAGATCGTACCGGTTTCGCTGCTTTTATGATCGAATCAGTCCTTGGCATTGACCGTGAGGCAGCAATCGAAGATTACAAAGCTACGACCAAATATCTGGCTGGAGATTTGGAAAAACTCAAAGAAAGCATCCGCAATTCCGAAAAAGGTCTGACCGAAGAACACGAGCAGGCTTTGGAATATGCTTTTGAAGCAAGTGAATTCTATCTTTTCGCAGCCATTGAAAAGATGGATGAACTGTTCGGAGGCTTTGACGGGTATTTAAAGAATGGCCTTCACGTAACTGATGCCGAAGTTGAACTTTTGAGAGAACGTTATCTGGAAGGATAAAACAGACTAATGAAAAAAGATGGGCAGTAACTGCCCATCTTTTTTTATGCTTTTTGTCTTCAAAAGATTTATAGCAAGGTCCGCAGGAAATCAATTTCCTTTTCGTTGCATTCTCTTGCTGCTTCCAGGGAAATATTAATATGAAATACATGTCCCAGCTGCGGGTCATCCTGTCCAAACCACAGACTCAGAACATTCACTCCCTTGCTCTTCAGGAATTCTCCAAAGGCATCTGTATCCGTGATGGAGATTGTATCATTCACGCTGCCCATCAGGCAGGACGGTGGAAAGTCCTCAGTGATATATCCCAGCACATCCATCTGTTTAAGGATCTGCTCCTTTTTGGCATTGACTGGAAGATAATTAGCACCCATACCTAACTGATTTCCTTCTTCGTCAAAGAAAGAATTCTTTACATCATAAACTCCGCAGTTCATCAAGGCTCCCCTGACGCTGATTGCCGGGATCTCTAGGTTAAACAGGCTCCGATAGGCAGGATTTGTTATCAGCGCGCAGATCTGACTGACAAGCTGTGCACCTGCAGAATCACCAACCAGAAAGAGATGATCCATGTCGCAGTGATAACGTTCTTTCCTCTCCAGGATATAGGAGATTGCAGTAAATACATCCTCCAGTTGTGCCGGGAACCTGCTTTCCGGTGCAAGCCGGTAATTCATATTGATGACTGTAAAACCTTTTTGCGCCAATGACATACAGTAATATTGATACACACCTTTGCTGCCGTATGTCCACCCTCCTCCGTGGATGTTCAGGATCACCGGCAGTGCGCCTTCCGTCCCGACCGGATAATAAACATCCAGTGTATGCTCCGGGCATCCGTCCAGGGCATAATCCTGATCTGTCATCCGGAAAACATCATCCGGCGGAAGCAGGTTTTCATCCCGCTTCGAATCGTTAGCAGCAAACATGCTGCGCAGTTCTTTATAAGTGAACCTAGGTGTATTTTGCTCCGGCATAGTTAAACCTCCCTTACTATTAAATCTATCCAACACTTCTGTAACCAATTTATATCTGTGTCAG
>JAZNHY010000021.1:0-7541 GCA_045577235.1 Lachnospiraceae bacterium | reverse complement strand
AATGGCATCTTCCATAGCAACTTTAGCCTGCTCCGGATCTGTCAGGATATCCTTTTCAAACGAGCAGATGGTTGCGCCTTCATGACTGTGTGTCTCCAGAATGGAATAACCAGCCACTTCATAGGTATGTCCTTCTTCATGCTCATGGTCATGATCGTGGTCGTGATCATGATGATGGTGATGGTCGTGATCGTGATCATGGTGATGATGGTGCTCATGCTCATGGTCGTGATCATGATGATGGTGCTCATGCTCGTGATCGTGATCATGATGATGGTGTTCATGCTCATGATCGTGATCATGGTGGTGATGATGCTCGTGTTCGTGCTCTTCGTGACAGCAGCACTCTTCCTTTTCTTCGTTCTCTATATGCTCATGTTCGCTCATAGTAAAACCTCTTTTCTATTATTCCCAGCTGTTGATCTCTGTGATCATCTCGCGGCAGATTCCAACAGTTCCTTCCGGATTCGTAGTCGTAGAAACTCTGTAGAGTTTTGCGTCGCATTTGGAGCTGATCTGTTTTTCTACTTCCGCAATTGTTTCTTCATCCGTTGCATCGATCTTATTCAGCAGGACATAATTTGCACGGTCGATCTGCTCATCTACCAAAGCTCCTGCTACACGACTGATACGAAGCCATCTGCTTGCATCAACAACGGTGATCAGTGTAATATTCATGTTTTCATCGTAGTAATCCCACAGCTGCTGAGCCACATCATACGGACGTGCCAGACCTGTGGTCTCCAGAATAACATATTCCGGATGCATCGCATCTTCCATTTTGCTGAGGGCATCCATCAGAGAAGATGCGATCGTGCAGCAAACACAGCCGTTAAACAGTTCCGATGTATACAGACCGGATCCTTCTGTAAAAGCGGTATCAACTCCAACCTGTCCGATCTCATTCTCAATGATAGCAACTTTTGTGGAGCCATCTTCCGCACCACCTGCGCTGGCAACCATCTCCTTTGCGAGAGGGATCAAAACACTGGTCTTTCCGGAGCCCAAAAAGCCACCTAAAATAATAAGTTTCATAGCGCACTCCAATCTGTCATTTCGACATATATATTATAACTGCTTTTATTGACTGATTTTAAAAAAATATACCTGTTTTTTATTGTTATTTTATTATATCATTCCTTGATCATTTTTGCAGTGACCGTCACTTTTTTTACAGATTCATCCGAAGGGATCTCATACATCAGATCCATCATCGTATCTTCCATAATACTGCGCAGTCCTCTTGCTCCGATCTGCCGTTCATAAGCTTTATGCGCGATCTCGCGGATGGCATCCTCTTTAAACTGCAGATCCACATGGTCCATTTTAAACAATGCCTGATATTGTTTGACCAGTGCATTCTTAGGCTCCTTCAGAATCCTGACCAGATCATCTTCTGTCAGAGATTTCAGAGACACCACTACAGGGACACGTCCGACAAACTCCGGAATGATCCATATTTGATCAGATCCTGCGGCATGACCTGCGCGAACAGATCATCTGTCTCCTGTGTATCGCCGGTTAAGATCTCTGCGCCAAATCCAATGCCTTTTCTATCCACACGGCCTTCCACGATCTTCTCCAGACCTGCAAATGCGCCGCCGCAGATAAACAGGATATTGCTGGTATTGATGTGCAGCATTTCCTGACCCGGATGCTTTCTGCCGCCCTGCGGCGGAACCGATGCGTCCGTTCCTTCCAGGATCTTTAAAAGTGCCTGCTGCACGCCCTCTCCGGAAACATCACGGGTGATGGATACGTTCTCACTCTTCTTGGTGATCTTATCGATCTCATCAATATAAACGATTCCGTACTGTGCTTTATCTATATCGTAATCGGCAGCCTGGATCAGTTTCAGGAGGATGTTTTCTACATCCTCTCCGACATAACCTGCTTCTGTCAGTGTTGTGGCATCAGCGATCGCAAAAGGCACGTTCAAGATCTTGGCCAGCGTCTGTGCAAGGAAGGTCTTGCCAGACCCGGTCGGCCCCAACATTAAGATGTTGCTCTTCTGCAGTTCCACATCCAGCTCATCCTGCGAAAGGACCCGCTTATAGTGATTATAGACCTGCACGGAAAGAACTCTCTTAGCTTCTTCCTGTCCTATCACATACTCATCCAGAAACGCCTTGATCTCTTTCGGTTTATGCAGATGAATGTTCAGATCATCTTTCAGCTTATTTTTGCCAAAACCGGATGCTTCCGGGACATTGTCCAGTCTGTATGTATCCAGCCCCAGGATCTCCATGCAGCGGATGACACAATCCGGACAGATGGCTGAACCATTCGGTCCGGTGATGATCTGTGCGCCAATCTCATCAGCCCTTCTTCCACAGAAAGAACAGGTCGGTATAGTAGAATTGCCGTTTGTTCTGTCTGCCATTCTCAGCCCTCGTGATTCTTGATGACTGCATCGATCAGTCCATATTCTTTTGCTTCATCAGCAGTCAGCCAGTTGTCACGTTCGGTATCCTGCTCGATCGTTTCAATCGGTTTGCCGGTGTTTTCTGCCAGCAGACGATTCAGATTCTCGCGGATCCGAAGGATATGCTCTGCATTGATCTTAATATCGCTTGCCTGTCCCTGTGCACCGCCGGATGGCTGATGGATCATGATCTCAGAATTTGGAAGCGCAAACCGTTTTCCTTTTGTGCCGCCAGCAAGAAGAAATGCACCCATGCTTGCTGCCATACCAATGCAGGTGGTGGAGACATCACATTTTACATACTGCATCGTGTCATAGATTGCCATTCCTGCTGTAACACTTCCGCCAGGGGAATTGATGTAGAAATGAATATCCTTACCCGGATCTTCACTTTCCAGGAAAAGAAGCTGTGCGACCACCAGGCTGGCGGTGACATCGTTCACTTCCTCGCCGAGGAAAACGATTCTCTCTTTCAGCAATCTGGAATAGATATCATAGGCTCTTTCGCCTCTGCTTGTTGATTCAATAACTGTTGGAACTAAACTCATAGGATCCTCCTTATTTGGTACTATATACAAATGAGGCCGACTGCTGCCGGCCTCGTGATAAACATGTTTCTGATTATGCCTCCGGCTCTGCTGCAGCCTCTTCCGGTGCCTGCTCTTCCTTTGGAGCTTCCTCGGCTGCCGATGCTTCTTCCTTAGGTTCTACGGCAACACCATTCTCGAACAGGAAATCTGCTGCCTTGGAAACAGCGATGTCAACCTTCATGCCTTCTTTTTCTTTGTCTGAAATCATTTCTTTCATTTTATCTAATTCCATACCATAAGAATCGGCCATCTTCTGAAGTTCTTCATCGACCATCTCATCTGTTACTTCAATGTTTTCTGCTTTTGCGACAGCTTCCAGAACCAGTCTCTGCTGAATGGTCTGAAGGGCATGCGGACGGATATCTTCCAGGAATTTTTCCGGTGTCTGGCCTACCAGATTCAGATACTGATCAAACTGAATTCCCTGGCTTTCCATTCTCATGGCAAAGTCCTGGGCACTCTGCTGGACCTGTGCATCCAGCATAGGATCCGGAATATCCATCTGGCTGGCTTCTACAAGCTTAGCGACAAGCTCATTTTGAGCTGTGCTCTTAGCTTCTGCTTCTTTTCTCTCCTGGAATTTCTTGCGGATGTCTTCTTTGTACTCTTCCAGTGTATCAAACTCAGAAACTTCAGATGCAAACTCATCATCGATCTCCGGAAGTTCTTTGCTCTTGATGTCATTCAGTTTGACCTTGAACACTGCAGGCTTGCCTGCCAGATCTTCTGCCTGATAATCTGCAGGGAATGTCACGTTAACATCAAACTCATCGCCAACGCTGTGTCCGGCGATCTGATCTTCAAATGTATCAATAAATGAATGTGAACCCAGTGTTAAAACATATCCTTCTGCTTTTCCTCCCTGGAAGTCCTTGCCATCGATAAAGCCTTCAAAGTCGATATCAACAATATCTCCTTCTTTTGCTGCTCTGCCATCAACAGGTACGCGGCGGCTGTTCAGCTCACGAACTCTCTCAAGTTCTTTATCGATCTCTTCTTCCGGAACAGAGGTATCTGCTTTGGTGAACTCAAGACCTTTGTACTCACCCAGAGTTACTTCCGGTTTTACAGCAACCTGAACAACATAAACAAAGTCTTTTCCGCGCTCAAGCTGGATGTCCTGGATCTGCGGGGAAGAAACGATCTCAATCTCCTTGGAAGCTTCATCATAAGCATCCGGATAGGAATCAGAGATCAGGAAATTAGCAGCATCCTCGTAGAATACTTCTACGCCGTACTGCTTCTCGATCATTTTCTGCGGCACTTTGCCTTTTCTGAATCCCGGCATCGTGACCTGGTTTTTCACTTTGTGGTAAGCTTTGGTAATTGCACCTTCAACCAATTCTGTATCAGGGATCGTTACCGTGATATTAGCTAAATTCTTTTCCAGTTTTTCAACATTCACATTCATTTTAATAAATCCTCCTTAAGGGTTCTCACACAGAATGGTATTTTATCACAGGAATGTGAATTATTCAAGGTTTTCGTAGCAGATCTCCACCAAAGTCAGACCGTCCGCAGATGCCTTTGGCGCGGACTTTCTCCTGTCTTTTGATTCCAGGATCTCCTTCACATGCTCCGGTGGATAGATCCCCATTCCGACCTTCTCCAGCGTTCCTGCTATAATCCGGACCATGTTATACAGGAACCCATTTCCGGTAATTGTAATATGGACTTTTTTGGCCGGGAAATCATCCGGATGGATCTTTTCAGCACCATTCGGCATGACAATGGCTTCTTCCGTCACTTCAAGCGAATAGATCGTCCGCATCATGCTCTTCTGCTGCCCTCCTGCAGAGGAAAAAGCGGTAAAATCATGTTCCCCCAGAAGGTATTGGGCTGCCTGCTTCATTTTATCTGTATGCAGCTCGTAATAGACATAATCCGTATACAGCCGCTCCTTTGGGAGATTGACCCGGCTGTTTAAAATATCATAGCGGTAGGTCTTGCGGCAGTTCGTATAGCGCGGATGGAAATCCGGGGCGACTTCTTCTGACCGGACGATCTTAATATCATCCGGCAGCTGCTGGTTCAGCGCATACATGATCTTCTCCGGCGGGATCCTGGTATTAGTATCAAATACTGCGACATTCCCCAGTGCATGTACGCCGGAATCCGTGCGGCTGGCCCCGATGATCGTAATATCTTCCTTCAGCAGCCTGGACAGTTCTTCGTTGATCACTTGCTCGATGGAGATCCCGTTTTTCTGAATCTGCCATCCAACGTAATTTGTCCCATCATAGGAAATAATCAGTTTGATTCGCTTCATTCATTCCTTCTCCATTATTCTATTTGAAGTTTCTTCCGCTCTGTGCGGCTTTTCGGAAGTGTTTCTTCCAGAGATGCTCGTTGGACATCCTTCCGCTTTGGACGTCTTTCCGCTTATATTACAGTTTTCTCCGCGAAGTGACAATATCCTTCTCTTTATTACTGATCCATTACATTTTTATTAATAATCCTCATCCTGTCTTGAGGCCTTTCATGATTTCTGTTATCCTTCGGGAAGAATGTCTTTATTTTGATCCGTTCCCTGCATCAATATCAACAATTGTAGGGAATCGACACTTCTATTTGACTTCTATCCCCTACATCTGAAGCTAGTCTTTAGGGGATAATCCTCCTTCTTTGACTATCATCCCCTACACAAAATGCTTTCTTATAGGGGAAATTAATCTAATAGTAACCTACATCCCCTACACCAGTAGTCCCTCTTGCAGGGGAGGGACCTTCCTTATCAGCTTTCATACCCCACATTTTTCTTTTTCCTGCAGGGGATAGACCTCCATATCAAAGATATACCCCCTACACAGTTTTTTTCGTAGGGGACAAGTCATCGATATTGGCTTTCATCCCTTCCTTCTGATTGTCGAAGCGCATTTTTCAATCTCATTTATTAAGAAAGGAGCAGACATGGATACCTTACATTTTTTACACAAAGAAGAAAAGAGGCTGCAAAGAATCATTACCGAAACTTCTGCACGGATCGCCTCTTCCCCGGAGGGGTGTTTGGAGATCGACTTGACTCGAGGTACTCCCCACTACCGACACAATATTGCAGTAAAAGGAAGTAAAAAGCATTCCCGCCATTATCTCGGTACGAATGATCTGGAATTGATTCAAAATCTCGCGCAAAAGGGCTACGATGTGAATCTTCTAAAGGCGGCCCTGAAACAGCATAAAGTTCTCTCCGTCTTTTTAAGTCAGTATGACCCACAAGCATTAAAAAAGATATATGAGGACCTGTCTCCGGCGCGGAGACTATTGATCAGGCCGGAAGAATTAGACGACGATACATTTATTCAGCGATGGGAAGCAGTCACATATGCTCCGGGAGAATTTGCCCCAACGGACCCGGAGTTCTATGCAATGCGCGGGGAGCGTGTGAGGTCAAAATCAGAAAAGATCATTGCCGATACATTGCTTGCCACACCGGTCCCATACCGTTATGAACCGCCGTTAACCATTATCAAAGGGCAAAAGCCCTGGAGGCCGGATTTTCTGGTCCTAAATAAACGAACGCGCAAGGAATACATTTGGGAACATCTTGGAAAGATGGATGATGAAGACTACTGTAAAAAGAATATCCGAAAGCTGGAGACCTATCTGCAGCAAGGTTTTTTTATCGGTGAAACGCTTTTAGTAACCATGGAGACATCAGAAAACCCGCTCTCCACCAAGATCATCGACGCTATAATAGACAAATACCTGAAATAAAAGACTCAGATGGTTCCCCAAACCTGGAAATGTGTCAGAAGAATACGAAGAGCTATGATTGCCAGCAAATAAAACAACAGCACAAAATAAGCTGCTTTATCCCGTGTCTCATATTTCAGTGGGAACATCTTTGTCCTGTTTGTTCCGCCGGCATAGCATCTAGCTTCCATAGCCGTTGCCAGTTCCGTTGCCCGACGGAACGCACTGACAAACAGTGGGACCATGATCGGGATCATGCCCTTTGCTTTCAGGATGATGCCGCCGGTATCAAAATCCGCGCCGCGCGCAAGCTGTGCCTTGGTGATCTTGTTGATCTCTTCCGTCAGAATCGGGATAAAACGCAGTGCAATACTCATCATCATGGCGATCTCATGGCCAGGAAAATGGATCACATCCAGCGGCTTAAAGACCTTCTCCAATCCATTCGTCAGCGTTGTAGGTGTTGTTGTATAGGTCAAAAGCGATGCACCGACGATGACATAGATCAGACGCAGTGCAAAGAAAACGGCCCGGTAAATGCCTTCATAACTCATCCGGAAGATCCACCATCTCCAGATGATCGTGCCGTCGCTGAAGAACAGATTAAAGAACACGGCCAGGATCACCAGGAACCAGACAAAACGAAGCCCTTTTAAAATATGCTTCAGCGGCACCTTGGACAAAGCGATCAGCGCAGCGATCACAGCCGTAAGGAAAATAAACCCAATGAGGTTATTAATAATAAAAACGGCCGCAACGTAAACAACAACGCCGAAAAGCTTCACCCTCGGGTCCAAGCGGTGCACTATGGAATTTTCCGGGTAATACTGCCC
>JAZNHY010000020.1:0-3581 GCA_045577235.1 Lachnospiraceae bacterium | reverse complement strand
TCCGACTTCCATAGCTGCTGCATTTCCGGTAAGGAGCGAAATAATGTTTGCGATGATCGCAAATGCCAGAATAACTGCCTGCAGAATAGCAACGCTTCTTGCTCTTTTGGCCATTGCATCCTGTCCTAATTGACTTGCCAGATTGCGGACGCCAATGGTAACAAAAGCACAAATGATGATTGATGAGAATTCTGTAAAGATCGTGGCAATGTCATCGCCAAATCCATTCGCAACTTTCAGAATGGAGAAGACCATGGAGAGGACGATCAGGACCAGACCAATGATCGCAAAGACAAATGCGGTATAAAAACTGCTGTCATCATGGCTGGCATTTTTCAGACCAACGATCTGAAGAATATATCCTACGATTGCAAGCACTGCAGCGATCAGACCGACGATAAGGGCGATCAAAGCAAATACGATGGACCCTCCTTCTGAGGCAGTCAGGAATGCAATGCCCAAAATACCAAGGATAGCAACAACAAAACCAAGGATGGAGGAAATCAGGTTCAGCACCTGTGCTTTATGTATTTTTTTCACTCCATTATAGGCATTTGGATATGTCATATTAGTAGTCTCCTTTCAAATACACTTCATCTTTTATATCACATTTGGACGTTTTCTGTCTATATGAGTTTTGCAGAAGCGTAAAAAAGCGGCCGATTTCGCGGCCGCTTTTATTTGATCTGTTTGGGTCAGCTGTTTATTTTTTGAACAGTCCGGAGAGCAGATCTCCCAGACCGCCAGCTGCGTCTTTGCCGGTACCGCCGCCAAATAAGGATCCAACGAGGCTGTTCAGGTCAACATCATCCGGAGCTGCATCAGCTTCTGCTGTTGCCTGTTTGCCCATCATGCTCATCAGCAAAGGAGCAGTTGCAGAAAGAATGCTGGAGATGCTGCCAGCGGAAACGCCGCTCTGTGCGGAAATATTGCTGGCTGCATTAGCAGCGCCATCTTTTCCTAACAAGTGTTCTACGATCTTTGCACCGTCATCCATATCGACATTTCCGAGGAAGGAAGATAGATCGGAGATGTCATCCTTCCCGTGTGAAGCAAGCGCGTTTGCAAAAGACTGCGCGGTTGCCTGGTTGGTTGCCTGCCCCTGTGCGCCGTTCATAAACAACGGGAGAACAGAGGAGAGGACACCGGAGACATCCTTTTCTGATGTGCCGGTCAGGTTACTCAGTGATGAAACGCTGTCAGAACCCATGATCGTATTGAGAATTGAACCAAAATCCATAAATACCTCCTAGATTGCAGGGAATTTTACTTCTCTGTAGTATGCCTGTTTTTCCTTGACCGACGGATCGGTGTCGCGCATGCGGTAGTATTCCATTCTGGTTGCGACGATCTCATCCAGGTGATAGCCGCGTGCTTCATCGACGTTACGGTCTCTGCAGAGTCCGTTCTCGACGATCTCAAATTTGCCGTCTGCTGTCAGCTTGAGGCCGGCGCCGCAGACTGCACACTCGTATGGGAACTCGATGCCATCCCAGTGCGGCTCGCCCTTGAAGACCAGGCCACCATGGCAGTTCGGGCAAAGACCCATATCCGGATCGCCCAGCCATTTACGCTCTTCAACCGGGGTCTGGATTGCTTCCACAACGTTTTCACCCAGTTTGTGAACGCGCTCAATGTGTTCCGGATGAGTGACAATGTTTCCAGGCTGTCCAACTCTGGTGACCATGTACTGGTCGATGACGTGAACAGATGTGGTGAACATGGTTGCGCTGAGAACTTCCAGGGAAAGGCCTTGCCAGTCATGGCAGGAACCGCCGACGGCGATAAGACCAGCGACCATATGCGGATTGACTTTGACAGCGCCGATCTTTAAGCGGAATGCCAGCTCGTATGCCAGGAATCTCTGAGCGAAACGCAGATACATGGAGCTTGGTGCCAGGTCGTATGTCGGGCAGCCGACGATCAGACCGTTGCAGGACTGGAAGACATCCATGATTTTTTCCATATCGTCTTTTTCTTTCAGGACGCAGCCCGGGTAGTCATCTCTTTTGCCCATTGCGACATCGCCCATCATCATGGTGCAGGATTCGCAGCCGGTGCATGGAAGAATGTTGTAATCAAACAGGTTGATAAAGATACATTCTGCACCTTTTGCCTGTGCAGCCAGCAGAGCTTCTTTGACTGCAATATCACTGTTACCGTTGTGCCGTCCGGCACTGATACCTAAAACCTTCATTTAAATCTCCTTTTCTTTTGTTATGGGTTCTTGTTTCTAATTAATTGTAAGGATATGTATACAAAAATTATATCATCTGCGTATAGTGCGAACAATCAACAAAAAAGCGGATTCTGTTTAATAAATAGAGCTAACGGGAAACAGATCTTTTCTTTTTTATGATAAACTGCACGACGGCTAAAAGGAGAAGAATAGCTCCGAAGATCGGATAATAGACGATCAGTCGGTTGGTCGTGCCGTAAATATCCAGAACACCTTTCCAGATACTGCCAACAGTTAAAAGTGCAACGGCGTAGTTCCACAGCCGGAGAGCCAGGTCCGGGATCCGCACCTTTGTTTTCAAAAGGATACTCTGCAGGATGGCTCCGGCAATAAGCGGGATGGTGAATGCAAATGCCATGAAGGGAGAAAAGACACCATGGCTGAAAAGTTCATAGACCACTCCGAAAACTGCGAAAAACACAGCTGCGATAAAGTGCCAGAGAATATATTTTTTACGTTGTTTAACCGATGTATACAATGTCGCTCACGCTCCTTTCTGAAATCCGGTTCCCATTAGTGGTCGGGTTGTTGATGACTTGCCCGTTATAGTACATGGTGGAGGAGCCGCCTCCGTCCAGATTGTAGGCGGTTGTCACACCAAGACTTTGCATGAATTCTGCCAGTTCATACAGGGAAAGGCCTTCACTTTCTGACGTTCTGCCGTCCGATACGACAAACACAAAATGGTTGCTGTCAATGATGCCAATAGCTGTCCGCGGGTTGCTGGCCTTTGCCTTGCCTACTTCTTCATCTTCTGTAACTGCGATCTGCGAATCTTCAATCAGGGCAGGGCCAAAACAGAATGCCTGCCAGACTCCTTCATCAAGAAGCTCCTGCGCTGTCTTTTCATTCGCATATTCAATGGAGACACTTCCGTCTTTATATATGCAGAGGATGTCTTTGCTGTTGCCGCTGTCCCGATAGATCACGCCATTCCGGATGACATAGCCGCTTTCCTGTGAGCCGTAGTAATCGCCGTTGATCGCCAGGACAGCATTATTAGCGGCTGCTATTGCAGATGTTTTTGCCGTGATGTTCCTGCCATAGGTATCATCTGCAAATGCAGTCTTGAGATACTGTACGGAAGAGAGGGTGATATCTGCAACGTAGATCGTGGTGTCGTATTTGTAGTATTCGTTCAGGGTGATGCTGTAAGGTTCGGTGGATTCATTTGTATTGTCATCAGCTGTCTCATCGGATGTTTCACCAGAATTGTGCGCAGCTACGATGATGCCGTCACTGTTGCTGCCTGAAGAAACAGATGTGGATGAGTTATCAAATATGACTGTGCTAATCTGCGAAACATTTGTTGCATAAGTTTTTGGGATCACAAAGGTATCCA
>JAZNHY010000019.1:0-2293 GCA_045577235.1 Lachnospiraceae bacterium | reverse complement strand
GTCGGCGCAACAGACTTTTTTGTCAAATCCCCGTTCGTATTTGAAGGTATCATCATCGGTCTGATCGGGGCGATACTGCCGTTGATCGTACTGTTCTTCGTTTACCGGTCGGCGATCAATTATGTGGTGGACCAGCTTCATACTTTCTCAAGCGCGTTCTCCCTGCTGCCGATGACAAATGTCTTTTCCCTGTTGGTTCCTGTGGCGCTTGTCCTTGGGGCCGGCATCGGATTCATAGGCAGTATGATCGCAACAAATAAATACATCAAAGTCTGAAAGGAAGCAGTGCCTTTTGGCGTAGAAAAAAAATGGACGATTTTAACAGACAGTTTAGTGAACAGCAGTCCTTTGACATGCATGAAATATCTCCGAACAAACCACAGAAATCAAAGTCACGGTTTGGCATCGGATTTATGGTTGGTATTGCGGTAGGCATTGCCATAGCTATGGCAGGTCTCGTGGTCTATGGCCTCATCACTTATAAGAGAGTGATGGAGATCACATCCGGACAAACGGAATACTCCTATGATTCTTATGAAGATAAGATCAATTCCATCCTTCAATATTTGGGCGCCTACTATGACGGCGAGATTGATGAACAGACCGTTGAGGACAGCATTGCATCAGGTGTTTTAAATGGTATTGGCGACCGGTATGCTAAGTATTACAGCAAGGAAGAATTCCAACGGATGATGGAAGATTCCAGCGGTGAATACAGCGGTGTCGGAGTCAGTGTCATACAGGATGATGATGGAAAGATAGTCGTTTACAAGGTCTTTCCGGGAACACCGGCAGAAGAAGCAGGTGTTCATGCGATGGACATCATCGTAGAAGCAGATGGCGTTAGAGATTTTGAAGATCTGGATTCCCTAGTGGCCATTGTCCGGGGAGAAGAGGGAACTACGGTAGATATCATATTTGCCCGTGGGGACGAAGAGTTTAAGGCCACTCTTGAGAGGAAAACGATCATCACACCGTCTGTTGAGGTCACGATGCTGGATAACAACATTGGTTATCTCTCTATTTCCAGTTTTGATAAAGCAACAGTCAGTCAGTTTAATGATGCGTTAAAGGCACTGGAAGATCAGGGTATGGAAGCGCTGATCATCGATGTCCGTGATAATCCGGGCGGTGACTACGACGCAGTTGTGGCGATGGCTGACCGGGTCCTTCCGGCAGGAACCATCATTACGACACGGAATAAAGAAGGCATCGTGAAAGAAGAAACATCGGATGAAGAACATCAGGTGAAAGTCCCTATGGCAGTTTTGATCAATGCCAATACGGCATCCGCTGCGGAGTTATTCTCCGGGGCGATCCAGGATTATCACCTGGGTTATATTGTCGGACAAACCAGTTACGGCAAAGGTGTGGTACAGAGCATCTTCCGTCTGAATGACGGATCCGGCATGAAGTTTACAACAGAGACATATTATACGCCATCAGGCCGCTGTGTGGATGGTGAAGGTGTTATTCCGGATTATCCGGTGGAGATTCCGGAAGAAGCATATGAAGATGGCGTAATAACAGACGAAGAAGATCTTCAGCTTCAGAAAGCAATCGAGTTATTGAGCGGAACGCAGGAATAATAAGAGGAGCACTTTATGAAGAAATGGAAAAATGCAGCTAAAATTGGAATCGTGATAGCCGTTCTGGCTGTTCTGCTTTGTGGCAGCGTTTATGCAGATGATATCTATGATGCAAAACAACGGCAGCAGGAGCTGGAACAGGAACTTGCGGACAGCCAGTCAAAGCTGGATGAACTTCGTGCGCTTGTGGCAAACGCCCAGCAGGAAGTGTCACAGATCGATGGACAGATTGCAGAAGTAGAACAGGTCATTACCGATTACCAGACGCAGTCCGACCAAAAGCAGGTTGAGATTGAAGAGCTGCAGAAACAGATAGAGCAGAAACAGCAGGAGATCGATGCAGAATACGATGCGATGAGCAAGCGTATCAAGTTCATGTATGAAAATATGTCGAACTCCTACGTGGAAGTCTTCTTTACTTCCGAATCATTTGCTGATGCATTGAACAAGATACAGTATCAGCTGGACCTTACCAACTATGACCGGCAGCAGATGGAAAAGATTAAAGAGCTGCAGGCCGAGATCATGAAGAAGAAAGATCAGGTCCAGGCTGAAAAAGATGCGATTGAAGAATTGAAACAAGCTCAGATCGGCCAGAAAGCTGTTTTGGATGAAATGCTGGCAGTCAAAGCAGAGGCATTGAGCGAAGCGCAGAGTGCAGAGGCGATCCAGGCAGAACAGAATGCTTATATAGCTGGACTTGT
>JAZNHY010000018.1:0-5124 GCA_045577235.1 Lachnospiraceae bacterium | reverse complement strand
TCTCACTTTTGAACATTTCCGCACCAATATTCTTAAAGCCTGTCAGAACTTCCTTTACTTCCACTCCGGCTGCCAGTGCGATTCTATCAAACAGCTTACTGGAGACGATCGACCGGACAACATAGCCGTCTTTTGGAATCTTGTTCTGCGCTTTTAAGCGTCCCAGTTCATATTCACAGATCAGGCATCCAATTTGATTGCCATTCAAGTCATGATAGTTTCCTTCCTGATCCCTGACATGCAGACCGATACGGTCAGAATCCGGATCCGTTGCAATGATAATATCCGCATTCTTTTCCTGACCCAAAGCATCTGCCAGTTTAAATGCTTCCGGCATCTCTGGATTTGGGAATGCAACTGTAGGGAAATCGCCGTCCGGTTTTTCCTGTTCTTTAACAATATAGAGATTCTGGAAGCCGAAGCGGTGCAAAATCTCCGGAATGATCTTGATACCTGCCCCGTGCAGCGGTGTATAAGCAATCTTTACATCTTTTGCCATCTGCTTTGTAAGGGATGGTTCTCTCACGCAGGCTGCAATACGGTCCAGATAAGCTTCATCCACATCCCTGCCGATCGTGACGTACAAATCTTTTTCCAACGCTTCTTTTTTATCCATCAGCTTTGGATTGGAAAGGTTTTCCACTTTTTCAACTCTGGCCATGATGTTCACATCATGCGGCGGTGTGACCTGTGCCCCATCTGCCCAGTAAACTTTATAGCCATTATATTCTGCCGGGTTATGGCTGGCGGTAATATTGATGCCGGCAATACATCCCAGATACCGTACGGCAAAGGAAAGTTCCGGAGTCGGACGCAGATCATCAAAAACATATGCACGGATGCCATTTGCATTCAACACAGCTGCAGCGATATCTTCAAATTCTGCAGACATATGACGAGAGTCTCCCGCAATGGCCACGCAAGGAAGGGTCTCTTCCTCAGATGAGCAGCCGCTGCATTTACTGCAGTCATGGCCAGCTTCCTCGCAGGCCTCATCTTCCATCTGCGCATGATGCTGCCGGATCAATGCATAAAAATCATTGATATAATCTGCAAGACCCTGTGTAGCCTTAGCTACAGTATATTTGTTCATCCGATTCGTTCCTGCTCCAATGATTCCCCGCAGGCCGGCTGTTCCGAATTCCAATTCCCTATAGAAACGGTCTTCGATCTCTTTTTCATTTCCTTCGATGCTTTTTAACTCTGCTTTTGTTTCTACATCAATATTTGGATCATTTAACCATTGTTCATATCGTTCTTTATAAGTCTGTTCAGCCATGCTATGCCTCCTGCTGTTCTCTGATCATACTGATCAGATCTTCTTTCGTATTTTTCTCAGGTTCTAAGATCACCTGTTCCAAAAGCCTCTGTAAGGTTTCACCAATCTGTGTCCCTTCGCTGATTCCTTCTTCCTTTAAATCATTTCCTGTTACGGCCAGCTGTCCAATGGTATATGGCTCCTGCTTATCCAGGATCTCCTTTGCCATCTCGCGGACAGCAGAAAAAGATTCTTTCGTCACGGCTTCCTTCATCTGCAGAGCAAGAAAGAAAATCTCTTCTCCTTCTTCATTCAGTGCCCGCTTGATGCTGACTTTATCTGCCTCACAGCAGGTCTCCTGATACTGCAGGGTCCTGGACACCATCGTTACGGTTTTATTATCATACTTCATCTTCCTTAAGGCATCTTTTGCTTCATCTGCAGAAAGATACCTCAGCAGATCGGCCAGAAGAAGATAACGGCGCTCCTCCTCTCCCAGACCAGAATAAGATGCTGCTATTTCTTCATCAAAATCTTCACACCGCTTTGCATAACCCGGAAGAATATTCTCACCCATCCCCAGCTGAAAGAATTCTTTCACTTTTCCGCTGTTTTTACTGACCAGTGTTTTTTCAAACTCCACACGGATCCGTTCCATACTGACCTGCGCCAGACGGTCAGCATGACTGCTGATCGCATCGTATGTTTTCTCTTCTACTTCAAAACCCAGCTGAGCAGAAAAACGGATGGCACGCATAATACGCAGGGCATCCTCTTCAAAGCGCTTGTTCGGATCTCCCACAGCTTTTATGACCTTTGCATCCAGATCATCCAATCCTCCAAACAGATCAACCAGACCCGTTTCTTCATTATATGCAAAGGCGTTGATCGTAAAATCCCGTCGTTTCAAGTCTTCTTCCAAAGAGCGGGTAAAGGTCACCTGCTCCGGATGCCGTCCATCTTTATATTCCCCGTCAATCCGGTACGTCGTCACCTCGTAACCAGTTCCTTTTCGTACGATCATTACCGTTCCGTGCTGGATCCCGATATCCACGGTATTAGAAAACAGGCTCTTCACTTGTTCAGGAAGAGCCGATGTTGTGATATCCCAATCTTCCGGCGCCCTGCCAAGCAGACTATCCCGTACACAGCCTCCCACACAGTAGGCTTCATAGCCTGCCTCTGTCAGCCTCTCCATGATGGAGCGGACTTCCTCAGGCACCTTTATTGTAAGATCGTTTGTTTTATTCATGCAAAATCAATAAGCTTTGCCCCAGTAGACCAGGGATTTCGCCGGTTTTCCGCAGCAGACACAGGTATCAGCAATCTTTTCCTGTTCAAACGGCATACACCGGGAAGTAGCGGTTGTATCATCTTTGATCTTCAGCTCGCAAGCCTCGTCTCCGCACCACATTGCTTTCACAAAGCCCGGTTTGTTAGCGATCAGATCTTTGAATTCCTCATAGGTCTTTGCTTCATAAGTATGGCTGTCCCTGTGTGCTCTTGCCCGATCCAGCATATCCTGCTGCATCTGTTCAAAGATAGCTGGCAGTTTTTCAGTCACTTCATTCAAGCCAACTTCAATCTTTTCCCGTGTATCTCTACGGACAACGACTACATGACCTGCTTCAATATCTTTCGGTCCGATCTCGATCCGCAGCGGAATGCCTTTAATCTCCTGCTCACTGAATTTCCATCCCGGACTCTTGTCGGTATCATCCAGTTTTGCGCGGATGTCAGCAGCCAGAAGTGATTGATATATTTCTTTCGCTTTGTCCATGACACCTTCTTTATGTGCCGCGATCGGAATGACCATGACCTGAGTCGGTGCAATTCTAGGCGGCAGGACCAAACCGGAATCATCGCCATGTACCATGATAAGTGCGCCAATGACACGGGTGGAGAGTCCCCAGGATGTCTGGTGAACATATTTCAATGTGTTATCTTTATCTGTAAATGTCATATCAAACGCTCTGGCAAAACCATCTCCGAAATTGTGGCTGGTTCCGCTCTGAAGCGCTTTGCCGTCATGCATCAGGGCCTCGATGGTGAACGTTGCTTCTGCACCGGCAAATTTCTCTTTATCTGTTTTACGGCCTTTGATCATCGAGATCGCCAGATACTGCTCGCAGAAATCAGCATAAACATTCAGCATCTGGATCGTTCTTTCCTGTGCCTCCTCGGCAGTTGCATGGACAGTATGTCCTTCCTGCCATAAGAACTCGGAAGAACGAAGGAACGGACGTGTCGTCTTTTCCCAACGGACCACGCTGCACCACTGATTATAGAGTTTCGGCAGATCACGGTAAGACTGAACAATATTGGAATAAAGATCGCAGAACAATGTCTCCGATGTCGGACGGACGACCAGTCTTTCTTCCAGTTCTTCCTGTCCACCCATGGTGACCCATGCGCACTCCGGAGCAAATCCTTCTACATGGTCTTTTTCTTTGTTCAGAAGGCTTTCCGGAATAAACAGAGGCATGTAAACATTTTCTACACCGGTCTCTTTAAACATCCGGTCCAGATTTTTCTGTACATTTTCCCAGATTGCATAACCGTTCGGCATGATCATCATGCAGCCTTTAACGGTGGAATAACGCATCAGTTCTGCTTTTTTAACAACGTCTGTATACCATTGCGCGAAATCCTCGCTCATTGGAGTGATGTCTTCAACCAGCTTTTTCTCTTTTCCCATTTTGTGATCCTTTCGCCGTTTATATGTAAATTTTAGTTTTTAACTAAACAATAAGGGAGTCAATCTGCTCCCAAGGCAAGTCTAAATCATTTCTGCCGAAATGTCCATAAGACGCCACCTGCTTATAGATAGGACGTCTGAGATCGAGCATACGGATGATTCCTGTCGGACGCAGATCAAAATTATTGCGAATGATCCGGATCAGTTCCTCATTAGAGACCCGTCCGGTTCCGTATGTCTCGACCATAATGGAAGTCGGTTCTGCCACACCGATGGCATATGAAAGCTGGATCTCACATTTTTCCGCCAATCCTGCTGCCACAATATTTTTAGCCACATAGCGGGCTGCATAAGTCGCACTGCGGTCCACTTTTGTACAGTCTTTTCCACTGAATGCTCCGCCGCCGTGTCCAGCCATGCCGCCATAAGTATCTACAATGATCTTTCTTCCTGTCAGGCCGGAATCGCCATTCGGTCCGCCAACGATAAACTGCCCTGTCGGATTGATATAAAATTTTGTTTTCTCGTCGATCATATCCTGCGGAAGGATACGATTAAACAGTTTTTCACGAATGTCTTTCCTGAGCTGCTCCTGTGTCACTTCCGGACTGTGCTGCGTGGAACAAACAACCGCTTCTATACGTGCCGGTTTGCCATTTTCATCATACTCCACAGAAACCTGTGCTTTTCCATCCGGTCTCAGATATGGCAGTTCTCCGCTCTTCCTGAGCCTTGCCAGTTCCCGTGTGATCTTATGAGACATGTAAATTGGGAACGGCATCAGTTCATCCGTCTCATTTGTAGCATAACCAAACATCATGCCCTGGTCGCCGGCACCGTTGGAGTCTTCTTCCGGCTCCAGGCCTTCCTTCACTTCCAGTGCCTTATCAACGCCCATTGCAATATCCGGAGACTGCTCATGAATACGGATCTCTATTTCACAAGTGTCCGCATCAAAGCCAATCGATTCATCCGTATAGCCGATCTCACGGATGATATCACGGGCCACTTTTTCATAATCCACTTTTGCAGTCGTGGTGATCTCACCCATGATCAAAAGGAAGTTGGTCGTGCAGCAGCACTCACAGGCGACTCTGCCATACGGATCCTGTTTCAGGATCTCATCCAGGATACCGTCACTGACCTGGTCACAGATTTTGTCCGGATG
>JAZNHY010000017.1:0-1716 GCA_045577235.1 Lachnospiraceae bacterium | reverse complement strand
GGTCGTGATCCGGCTGCTGGCTTTCTGCAGGACGTCATAGGGAAGGCGGGAGAATTCCGCGGTCAGAAGATCATCTGTTTCCACAGCACGGAGCGCCACGACGTAGCCATAAGTTCTTGCATCTCCCATCACACCTACGCTGTGTGCATTCGTCAATACTGCAAAGTATTGATCTGGTGTATGCTCCAACTGTGCTTTTGCAATCTCCTCGCGGAAGATGGCATCTGCTTCCTGTAAAAGCAGCAGTTTTTCTTTTGTGATGTCTCCAATGATCCGGACAGCAAGGCCAGGTCCCGGGAAAGGCTGACGATAGACCAGCTCCTTCGGCAGACCCAGCAGGGTGCCGACCGCACGGACTTCATCTTTAAAAAGATCCCTCAGCGGTTCAGCGATCTCATCAAAGGAAATGACATCCGGAAGACCGCCGACGTTATGATGGCTCTTGATCACGGCCGAATCTCCTTTTCCGCTTTCAATCACATCCGGATAGATCGTGCCCTGCGCCAGGACGTGGATCTTTCCCAGTTTTGCTGCCTCTTCTTCAAAAACCCGAATAAACTCCTCGCCGATGATCTTTCGTTTTGTTTCCGGATCAGTCACACCAGCCAATTTATTTAAGAACCTCTCTTCCGCGTTCACGCGGATCAGATTCATCTTCTGTTCTTCTTTAAAGGTCTTCTCTACAAAGTCACCTTCGTTTTTCCGAAGGAGACCATGGTCTACAAACACGCAGACCAGATTACTGCCAACGGCCTTATGTAAAAGCACTGCTGCCACAGAGGAATCCACGCCGCCGGACAGTGCCAGAAGCACTTTCTTTCCCTGCAGCTGCTCTTTATATTTCGCGATCAGCTGTGTTGCGTAATCTTCCATTTTCCAATCAGCCTGGCAGGAGCAGATGCGGAAAAGAAAGTTCCGCAGGATCTGCGTTCCGTATGCGGTATGCGTCACCTCCGGATGAAACTGCACACCGTAAAGTTTCCGCTCATCATCTGCCATTGCAGCACATGGGCATTTGTCAGTATACGCAATTGTTGTAAACCCGGACGGAACTTTGCTGATATAGTCTGTATGGCTCATCCAGCAGATACTTTCTGAAGGAACATCCTGAAAGAGAATGTGTTCTGCAACATTCAGGATGGTCTTTCCATATTCACTGGAAGTATCCGCAGAAGAAACCTCACCGCCTGCCATATAAGCTATAAGCTGGTCACCATAACAGATTCCTAAGACCGGAATTCCCAGATCCAGCACTGATGGATCATAATGCGGGGATGTCGGATCATAGACACTGTTCGGGCCGCCCGTAAAAATGATTCCTTTATATCCTTCTTCCCGGATTTCTTCCGGGGTGATCTGCTGCCAGGATCTGATCTGGGCATAAACCTCCTGATCGCGCACTCTGCGTGCGATCAGCTGATTATATTGTCCGCCAAAATCCAGGACCAGAATTTTATCCATAATTTTCCTCTCTACAGGTCAATCGTTACATCCTGCTTTTCTGCCGCAGAAAGGACAGGCTGCAGTTTTTCTAAATAAAGACTTACTTGTTCTTCGCAGCGGCCAATATATAATTCCGGTTTCAGAAGCTCTTTCATTTCCGCTTCCGAAAGACCAAATTTCTCTTCTTTTGCAAGGCGGGAAAGAAGATCGCAGTCTTTTCCTTCCTTCATTTAAGTCGGAGGCCAAGCGGTCTTAGGAAGACAACAGCAAGCA
>JAZNHY010000016.1:0-4611 GCA_045577235.1 Lachnospiraceae bacterium | reverse complement strand
ATTAAAACATAATATGTACTTCCAGAAATTTAAATATGCAGGCAGGCCTGGAATGCCTGATTCACGGCTTCCGAAATGGAGCCTGCTTTATTATTGCAGTCGCCCACGATCGCCACACTGGTCTCTGCGCAGGAATGTCTGAGCTCATCTACCAGTTCAAAGTTCGGTCGGATGCCCATTGCGAGTAAGACGGTGTCAGCCTTGATCTCTTTCAGTTCTCCGCTCTTAACATCTTTTGCCACAATGCAGTCATCCTTAACTTCCTGCAGAGCCGTTCCGTAAAGAATGTCAATCTGAAGCCCGTCTTCTTCTTTTTTCTTCATCAGGGGTTGTTTAAACGAATCCATCAGTTTTGCCGGATCATCGATCATTTCAATGACCGTTATTTTTTTGCCCTGCCCAGCATAGTCCACTGCCGCTTCCAAACCAACCTGACCGGCACCAATAATGACAATCTCCTCACCGGCAGGAGCTTTTCCAAGTTCTGCGTCCGGAGCCCAGACTACATGCGGCTTATGGATTCCCGGAATATTTTCAGGAACAATTGGGTCTCCGCCCACAGCAATTACCACGGCATCATAGTTTTCCTTATCCAGGATTTCTTTGGTGCATGGCGTATTCATTAAAATACGGGCGCCTCTTTCCTCACACTGTTTTGCAGTATGTACCATCCACTTCAGATAATCCTGAATGTCAACCTTGAACGGTGGAGCAGCCGCGCCGATGACATTGCCTCCGAGATGGTCTGTCTTTTCGTAGAGGGTCACATCGTGGCCGCGGTCAAGCAGCGTCTGCATAGCCTGAATGCCACCCGGACCTCCGCCTGCAATGGCAACACGCTTCTTTACCGGAGCTTTCGGAACTACGCCGTCCGGCAGCTCATTAGCCATTCCGGAGATCGGGTTGACCGCACACCAGATCGGCTTCGGAACAAAAAGATGTTTCGTGCATGTATTACATCTCAGGCAGGGCCTTCTGTCTTCTGGCCGGTTTTCTGCATACTTTATCGGCATATCCGGGTCCGCCATGAGCGGCCGGCACATTGCCACGAAGTCTGCCCAGCCGTTTGCAATGATCTCTTCCGCATAGTCAAGGCTCATGATGGAACCTACCGTGTTGACCAGCAGATCCGGATAGCGCTTTTTAATGTCACGTGCATAGTGAACATTGAAGCAGTGATCCATCATATAGTTCTGGAACCAGTAGGAAAGATATTTCATGTTGAAATCTGTACGGAGACCGGCGGAAACATGGAGGATATCAATATGATCCTTCAGATAACCGATCAGTTCCAGCGTTTCATCAAAATGCATACCTTCCGGGGCGATCTCATCTGCGGAAATACGGTATTCGATGACAAAGTCCTCTCCGCAGTGGCGGCGGATCGAATCACAGACCTCGATCGCAAAACGTGCGCGAGCCTTGGTATCTCCGCCGTATTCATCTGTCCTCTTGTTATGCAGGGGACTTGTGAACTGGCTGATCAGGTTACCGTGACCGCCGTGAACCATAACAATGTCCATTCCGGCTCTTTTCATGCGCTCTGCAGCCATTCCGAATTTTTCCACGGTTTCTTTGATCTTTTCCTTTGTCATCTCAATGCTTGGTATTGGATCACGATGGTTCCGCAGAGCAGCTCTTTCCTCGTTTTCGGTAATATAAGAAGATGCGGAGTAGGGTGCATGGCCGATATTCTCAAAGCGGGTGTTTTCCCCGCTGTGGTTGAGTTCAAAAGAAGCATGACAGCCATATTGTTTTCCCATATCCACAAACCAGGTCATGGGCAGGATCCCCCTGTCCTGATTCATATTCAGCTGGATTGCCTCATCTCTGCTTTCAGTGAGATCAATGGAGCAGTTGCCAGCATATATAGTACTGACCCCTCCTCTTGCAAACATGCGGAACCAGTTCACCATTTCATGTGTGACAAGACCATCCTCGCTCGCAAGGTTTGGTGAAGGCGGCGCCAGCGTAATACGGTTTTTGAAATCGATCCCACGGATCCGGATAGGCTGGAAAACATGAGAAAAGTTAGATTTCATATTAACTCCTTTCTTCTTTTTAACAGAACTGAACAGTTCTGTGTTTACATACGGGCTTCGATCCAATCCAGCAGGTACTGATCGACGGCTTCCTTATCAAGCTCATTTAAGATCTCGTGACGGTCATCCGGGAACAGTTTCAGTGTTACATCCTTGATGCCGGTTTTCTGGTAAGATTCAGCGACGATCTTAGGCCCTTTTCCAAAATCACCGACCGGATCGTTCTGACCAGAAACGACAAGAATCGGCAGATCCTTAGGGATTTTGTTCAGATTCACTTGGCGCTGCGCATAACGCATACCGCGGAACATGTTGTAATATCCGTTGACGGTGAACATGAATTGATTGAGAGGGTTTGCAACATAGGCATCCACTATTGCTTCATCTCTGGTCAGCCAGTCATCCTTTGTACGTGCCGGCTTGAAGGAAGCGTTGTACGAACCAAGAGCAGTGTTATTGATCATTTCGCTGCGGAAATGACCACCTTTTGACTGCTGTAAAACTGCGGTCAAGGCGATAGCCAGATCCAATGTAGCCATTGGCTGATAGCCGGTTCCCATGATGATAGCACCAGACAAACCTTCACCATACTTCTCAATAAACTGACGTGCATAGAAAGACCCCATGCTGTGACCGAGAATGAAATACGGAATATCCGGATATTTTTCTTGAGTTTTTTCCCTCAGCTGCTGCAAGTCGCCGAGGACGCAGAAGTTTCCATCGTGTTTGGCAAAATAGCCGAGCTGAGATTCGTCTGTTACAGACTTTCCATGACCGAGATGGTCGTTGCCGACCACATAGAAGCCCTGAGAAGCCATAAAGTTTGCAAATCGGTCATAACGGTCAATGAACTCCACCATGCCATGCGCAATTTGAAGAATACCGCGAATCTCCGTTTCCGGGATCCATTCAATTGTATGTATCTGTGTTAATCCGTCCTTGGAAGGAAAAAAGAATTCCTGTTTCATATTTGTCTATCCTTTCATAAAAGAAATTTTGAATGCCGCAATAATTCCATTTGTATTGTGCAGCATTGCGCAGTATTTGTAAATATTGATTCCAGTTTTGTCGAGTACCAGCAATTCTTTTTATTAGTTTTTAAAGGACGAGTCCGTAGAGAAATCTGCGGATGCTTGTTGTATAATATGATTGGATTACACAAATCTTGCTAATGTTTTGTCAAGTGGTTTTTATTAAAAATAGAGTTCTTTGAAAATATAAAAATGTTACTTTAACAAGACCTGCTATTGCAGGCCATCTGTTGGCAGTTATAATGAAAACGAGCGGATCTACCTGTACAACTCCATGGCGCGAGCGTAGTAGATCCGTAGGAACTTATTAACGGCAGCCATCTTGGCAACGTTATACGGTTTTCCTTCCTGTTCTTTTTTTGTCAGAAAAAGATAAACAGGATCATCCTGAGGTTTTGCAAGCTTTAGAGCCTGCATGACCTCAAAGCAGGCTTTTCTGAGGGCCGGGTTGCCACGCTTGGAGATATGACGATTCCGGCTCTCGAACTGCCCGGACTGATATGGCGGCGCATCATTCCCAGCATAAGCATTAAGGGCTTTTCCGCTGTGAAAACGACGTATGTCACCAATCTCTGCAAGGATGATTGGCCCAAGGCGGTCGCCGACACCAGCCATGGAACGCAGCACCGTATACTCAGGTATAGTTTCAGCAATGATCCGCATCTGGAGATTGATCTCATCAGCAGCCTTCTGTGAGTCTGAAATGATATCAACGCACTGTTCCTGAGTCATGGCAGTCAACGGGTTATCACCGCGAGTAGTGACGCTGTTAAGAACCAGTTCATAGATAGCCAGGCCTTTGGTACCTGCATACCGGTCCTTTGTTTTTCGAACCAGCACCTGATAGCTGTCAAGAAAACGTGTCTTGCCCATCTTACGGATCATGTCAAAGGATTTGAAACGCTTGATGAATCTGAGGAGAACACAGTTATCAGGATCCCTGCTTTTAAGAGGGAGAAGCGTTGTTATTCCGGGCATGGTCTGGTCCAGAAGAGCCTGAAGTTGGACCTTATTGACAACGAGGGTTGATATCCTCTGGCTGTACTGCCGTGACAGGAACCGAAGGTCTTCGTACTTCTGGTCTGCTGGAGTGTATGGGACGAGAGAATAGGATTTCTCAAGAGCATACTGGGCGATTCTGAGAGAATCCCGCTTATCAGTCTTGGCTTTGCGTAGCTCGGTATCACCGTACTTTTTCATCTGATAAGGATTGATCAGGCAGACTGCCAGACCAGCATCTTGAAAGGTTTTCAGGATCGGATAATGATAATGACTGGTTGGTTCCATAAGGATGATAGGAACCTCATCTGTACTTTTGATATAACTGCTCAGTGCCTGCAGTTCATCAGCGGTATGGTGAACAACAAAGGGTTTAGCGCGGATGCTGCCATCTCCATTGAGAATGGCGACTGTACTCTTGGATTTTGAAACATCAATACCAACAGCAATCATAGGAAGGACTCTCCTTTCGTAAGTGATTTATGATTGGATCCAGCTCTTCAGGGTTCACTCGTATTCTTTCGTTAAACGGGAGAAGC
>JAZNHY010000015.1:0-3020 GCA_045577235.1 Lachnospiraceae bacterium | reverse complement strand
ATACGCCTGATCTGGTCTGCCGTGACAAAACAGGCAATCGCGCAAGATATGTCTTCATCTATTATTCTGGCAGTCAGAGTTCCGCGCGTGCTCTGTGTTGCGTTATCAGGCGCAGCGCTTTCTGTGTGTGGCGCTGCAATGCAGGGACTTTTGAAAAACCCATTGGCAGACGGATCAACACTGGGCGTCAGTTCCGGTGCAGCATTAGGCGCCGTACTGGCGATTGCCCTTGAAATCTCAATCCCATTCCTGCCGTTTGCCTCGACCATGATCATGGCCATGCTTTTTGCATTTCTGTCATTAATGCTGATCCTGTCTTTGGCTTACCGCCTGGATTTCTCTCTGGCCACCAACACGATCATTTTGATAGGTGTGATCTTTTCCATGTTCGTCAGCAGTGTGATGTCGCTGGTGATCGCTTTTTCCGGTGATCATCTTAAGAGCATTACCTATTGGACCATGGGATCTTTGGCCGGAAGCAATTACAGGAATGCGCTGGTTCTGCTGATCGCACTTGTGATATGCGGAACCGTGATCATGCTGCATGCACGGGAACTCAATGCCTTTGCAATTGGAGAAGAAAATGCCAGACACATTGGCGTGAATGTGAAGCGGGTGAAACTGACCATCATGATCACGGTATCAATACTGATCGGTGTATGTGTTTCTATTGGCGGCACGATTGCCTTTGTAGGTCTTGTCACGCCGCATATGGTGCGGATGATCACCGGCCCGAATCACAAACGGCTCCTACCAGCCAGTATTTTCGGAGGAGCGACGTTCCTGATGCTCTGTGATCTGGTTGCACGAGTCATTTTGAATCCGGTCGAACTGCCGATCGGCGTTGTGACCAGTCTGATCGGAGCGGTCCTCTTTGTCGTTATCTTTTATCAGTCAAGGAGGAAAAGCCAGTGAAAATGCTAGAGGTTAACAACATGACCGTTCGCTACGGCACGTTGACGATAGTCAATGATGTCTCTTTCTCTTTGGATGAGGGAGAGTGGCTGATGCTGATCGGTCCGAACGGAGCCGGTAAATCTACGATCGTCAATGCGATCGCACAGAGTGTGGATTATTCCGGACAGGTCCTGTATAAGGGACGGGACCTGAAACAATTTAAACCGACAGAGCTGGCGCAGAATATCGGCATCCTGGCGCAGAATCATTCGGTCGGTTATTCCTTCACAGTAGAAGAGGTTGTCAGACTGGGAAGGTATTCTTATGCGCCTTCTATTTTCTCCCGCCATACCGATGCCGATGAGGAGAGCGTGGAGAAAGCTCTGGAACTAACAGGGATCAAACCACTTATGAAGCAGTCCGTCCTGACGCTTTCCGGGGGCGAACTGCAGAGAACTTTTCTTGCCCAGATCCTGGCTCAGAATCCGAATATCCTGATCCTGGATGAGCCAACAAATCATCTGGATCTGGTTTATCAGAAGCAGACATTTGCCCTTATTCAGGAATGGCTGAAAGAGAGCGGCCGTTCTGTGATCAGTGTCGTCCATGACCTGAGCCTGGCCCGAGCATACGGCACGAAATGTCTGATGCTGAAATCCGGAGAGGCAATCGCTTATGGAACAGGGAAAGATGTCTTTTCTCCGGAAATCTTAAACAGTGTTTATTCTATGGATGTGGCTGACTGGATGCGCACCATGCTGTCGCAGTGGGACGAGCCGGAAAACGATATCTAATCAATGACTGACAGGAGCTTCTTGTTTCTTGTAATTTTCCACTTTCTGTGATAGAGTATCGCTTGACTTAAATCGTATGACTTCCCCGTTTTTAACAGAATAAAAAAGATAATCCACTTAAGAATTAGCAAAAGGAGACAGACATGAGCAAAAAGATCACACTTATTGGTGGCGGCGTTCTGGGAGTACAGATTGGTCTTATGTGCGCCTACACCGGAAATGACACAACGTTTTGGCTGCGAAGCGAAGGTTCCATTGGACGTACGCAGCCGAAAATCGACCTTTATTCTGAATGGATGCTTTCCGATCTGGAAGCTGCTAAACAGCTGATCGGCAATCCTATGGGAAAATTCCTTTATGCCAAGGGCCTTATTAAGGATTGGGATGGCATTACAGCGGAAGCCATTGATGGTCTTATCGCACAGGCAAAAGAGAATTTTGCAAAACTCATCCATATCGAGCTGGATATGGCAAAGGCGGTAGAAGATGCTGACTTTGTCATCGAGGCCATGGCAGAAGATCCTGCCCAGAAGATTGACATCTACAAACAGCTGAAGGATCTCCTTCCGGAGAAGACGATCCTTCTGACCAATTCATCGACACTGCTTCCGAGCATGTTTGCTGAGTATACTGGAAGACCGGAGAAGTATTGTGCGCTGCACTTTGCAAATACGATCTGGAAAAACAATACCGGAGAGGTTATGGGACATCCTGGAACAGATCCGGAAGTATTCAAAAAGACAGTGGAACTGGCGGTCGAGATCAATATGATCCCGCTGGAGCTCCACAAAGAGCAGCCGGGCTATATTCTGAACTCCATGCTGGTGCCTTTCCTCAGCGCCGCACAGGGTCTGTGGGCAAGAGGCGTGGCTGATCCTGCAACGATCGATTTGACCTGGGAGCTTGCTACCGGTGCACCGAAAGGACCGTTCAAGATCCTTGATATAGTCGGACTTGAGACTGCTTACAACATTAACCTTATGAAGCCGGAAACCAAGGTGGAAGGTTCTGACTCCTGGATGATCTCCAAACTCCTTAAGGAGAAGATCGATAAGGGAGAGACAGGCGTGAACGCCGGCAAAGGCTTTTACGATTACAAATAAGTTACGCTGTGAACAAACAGCGTAAAAAAAGGACATCCGGGAGGATGTCCTTTTTATATAAAAGCGAAAGGGGTCTGTCCGTTTCTAGAGAAGGGAATCCGCCCCCATCAGCTGGTGGATCAGGTCAAGGTTTTCTTTGATCGGAATGGCATAGCACATTCCTTCTACAGAAGCATCCGTGATCTTAGCTTCACTGATACCAACAATTTCACCCTTTGCATTCAGC
>JAZNHY010000014.1:0-1944 GCA_045577235.1 Lachnospiraceae bacterium | reverse complement strand
GACAGAATGGAGCTTTCCACCGCCCGCTTCCTGAAAAAGTATTACGGATTAAATGCGGATGATTATGACGGCGTTCTTTTATACGCGCCTCTCACGAACATGGACGCAGAAGAACTTCTTCTGATCAAATGCAAAGACGCTTCTCAGGTGGAATCAGTAAAAGAAGCCATCCTGGAGCGGCAGAAAACGAAAGAAACAACCTTTGAAGGCTATGCGCCGGAACAGTATGATCTGTGCCAAAATTACATTCTGGATGAACAGGGGACCTACCTCTTTCTGATCATCAGTCCCGACGCAGAAAAGCTGGACAAAGTATTTAAAGACAGTCTGTAGGAAGTAAGATTTTTATGATTTTCAGCAGTTTATTTTTCATCTGCATCTTCCTGCCGGTTACACTGATCCTGTATTATGTGGTACCGAGGAAGCTGAAAAACTTCATACTGCTTATCATGAGCCTCATCTTTTATGCATGGGGTGAGCCGGTCTATATCCTGCTGATGATCTTCAGCATCTTCTTTAACTACTTCTCTGCCCGTTCGATCGCTTATTACAAAGACGAAAACAAGACCGGGCTGAAGCGGACAGCATTTATATTTAACCTGATCGTTAATCTCGGTCTGCTCTGCTTCTTTAAATACTACGGATTTGCTGTCGAGAACATCAACAGTCTGTTCCATCTGACCATCCCGATCCGTTCCCTGGCTCTGCCGATCGGTATTTCCTTCTATACATTCCAGACATTATCTTATGTGATCGATGTCTTTAAAGGAAATGTCCCGGTGCAGAAAAACGTGATCAATTTTGGCGCTTATATCTCCATGTTCCCGCAATTGATTGCCGGACCGATCGTCCGTTATGCAGACATTGAAAAGCAGCTGACCGACCGCGTACTTTCTTTTGATAAGATCGCAGAGGGCGCTTCCTGGTTTATCATTGGTCTGTCCAAGAAGGTACTTTTAGCAAACAACGTTGGTATGCTCTATGATGCCATCTTTGCCACGGACCCTTCCCGGGCAGCTCTGACAACATGGATCGGCATCATCGCTTATACCTTCCAGATCTATTTTGACTTTTCCGGCTATTCCGATATGGCCATCGGCCTCGGAAAAATGCTTGGCTTTGAATTTGTTCAGAACTTTAACTATCCGTATATCTCAACCAGTGTGACAGAGTTCTGGCGCAGATGGCATATCTCCCTGGGAACCTGGTTTAGGGAATATGTCTATATTCCGATGGGCGGCAATCGTGTAAAAGCCGGACGGCATATCCTGAACATTATGGTTGTCTGGATCCTGACCGGATTCTGGCACGGTGCTGCATGGTGCTTTGTCCTTTGGGGTATTTATTACGGCATTCTTTTATTATTAGAGAAATATGTTTGGGGCAAGGTTCTGGCGAAGATTCCTAGAGTATTCCGTCATATTTATACAATCCTGCTGTTTATCTTCGGCTGGCTGATCTTTACCTCAACATCCCTGCCAAGCTTATGGCAGAACTTTGCTTCCATGTTCGGCATTTTGAAAAACCCGTTCTTCAACGCGGAAACTCTTTTCTATCTGCGGAACAACGGAATATTACTTGTGGTCTGCGGTCTGTGCTCTACTCCGCTCATCACAAAATTGTTTACAAAAATAGCTTCCCGGAAAGGAGCAGGCTTCCAGATTATCGGCGTTATTGTCTATGCAGCCATCTTCTTATTGTCGATGGCATATCTGGTCAATGCTACCTATAACCCGTTCCTGTATTTCCGGTTCTAAAAAAATAGAAAATGAAAGAACGTATCGAACAGCAAAAAAGAATATTCAAATATGTCCTGCTGGTCTTTGCTATGGTCATCATCATCGCAGATGCCTGCCTGATCATTCAGCACAAAAAGGTATTCTCCGAAACAGAAAACCGTATGCTGCAGCAGTTTCCAAAACTGACGGAAGAGACTCTGCTCTC
>JAZNHY010000013.1:0-3014 GCA_045577235.1 Lachnospiraceae bacterium | reverse complement strand
GCAAAGAAATTGCGGAAAAGATCCCGCAGGCGGATTATGTGGAGTTTCCGGGAGGACATCTTTTGACCATGGAATTTGAAGAAGACTATGTCCGCTGCGTAAGAACTTTTCTGGAGAAATGATCCTAAAAATATGAAAACTGGAGGAACCAAATATGGCCGATTTTTTTGAACTGTTGATGATTGTTTGCTTTGGTATTTCCTGGCCATTGAATATTTATAAGGCATGGAAAGCACGAACGACAAAAGGCAGCAGTGTTCCATTTTATTTTCTGATCCTGGTAGGGTATTTGTTTGGTATCACCAGTAAGGTGATCAAACTTTATCGTGGTATTTCCACACCAGGATATGTATGGTTTTTCTATATTCTTAATTCTGTCATTGTCACACTGGGAATTCTCGTATGGTTCCGCAACCGCCGCTTAGACCGGATACGGGAGAGCGAAGCATAAAATGAAAAACCTGAAACCATACGTAGTTCCTGTCATATGCCTTGCAATTTTTGAAGCTGTTGCTGTGATATTGTGGCTTACAAAAGACAACATCTTTTATCTTTTTAACTTCAGTTATATTGGCATCGCAATTGCACTTGGAAATTTCCTTTATCTCAGAAAAAATAAGTATGCCCGGCGTATTGCACAGCTTCTTGTCGGAACCTATATGCTGGTATATCTTGGCCTGATCTGCAATGAAAATATGCAGATCGAAGGGTTTTGGTATTATCTCTTCACAGGCGTTTTTGAAGCAGCGACCATTCATTATGCGGTTGCAAAAATCTTTGGACCGTTGATCTTCGGCCGCGGCTGGTGCGGCTATGCATGCTGGACAGCAATGGTGCTTGATTTTCTTCCGTATAAAGTCCCTTCTCAGCCAAGAAAGAAGATCGGCTGGATCCGGTATATCACATTTGCAGTGTCGCTGGTCTTTGTTGTCGTTTTATTCCTTGCACATGTTGGGAATATTGAGCGTATCATGTTTTTTGCTTTTATCATTGGCAATATAGTGTATTACGGAGTGGGAATCGCATTAGCCTTTATCTTCAAAGATAATCGGGCTTTTTGTAAATATATCTGCCCAATCACTGTTTTTTTGAAACCGATGAGTTATTTCGCTCTTGTACGGGTGAAATGTGATAAGGATAAATGCATCTCCTGCGGAAAATGTAAAAAAGTGTGCCCTATGGATGTGGATGTGACAGATAATTCACGAAAACGGAAAAACGGAACAGAGTGTATCCTCTGTATGGAGTGCGTAAAGAACTGCCCGAAAGATGCGCTTTGATCTTTCGTGTTGAGGAGAAAACAATGAGAAAGTACGCTTATCTGAAAGAACCACTGAAAAAGAATAAAGATACTTTTGTTTATAAAATCATGCTTTGTGAGGCAAAGGAAGGATATTATTTATTCGAATACAGCAGTCTGGAAGCAGTGCTGAGTGCATCAGATCTTTGTTATGAATCATTGGAAGATCTGTATGAAGACTGGAATGATCGTATCGATGGAAGAGGATGGATCGAGTTGGAAGACCCATTGCCGGAATGCCAGCAGGATGCATTTATTCCGCTTCGGGTAAAAGGCCGCAATACCGGCAGACCAGAGTGGGGAACCTATGAAACACTTCAAGATGGAAACTGGGTTTTGTACAACCCGGTTTCAGATCAAACATAGATCCCGGGATCATCCGGCCATGCAACTGGAATTTCCAGCCATTTTGGGTCTGGATCTTCGTTCCAATTCCATTCGCGACCGCCTAGAAGAACTTCAGCATTCATCTCGTTGCTGTAGTTGAGCAGTGTTGCATAAGGGAAACGCTTAAACATCGCATAGAAAAACTCAGCCGCATCGGAATTCTTTTCCAGTTCTTCATCGGTTGCCGTCAGATATTGCGCCATAAATTCAAGAGAGCTTTCATCCAATGGCATGTCCTCACGCATATGTCCTAGGATGATGACATCCGCTATATTTACTATTTTTCTATATTTAGTCTGATTGTTTTGTGCCTTTCCCTGTGATATTATGTGAACATAATGAAAAATAGTTTCTACTATTAAAAGACTATTCTATGAAGGGGGTATTTTACAATGAATTTAATGGAAAAATATGGCGCAGCTGCAGCGAAAGAATCAATTCGTCAATTCTGCCCACCGCGCTGCTATGAACTGGCAGGTCAGGAGCTTCATTTTGTTATTGATACAGGTGAAGAGACCGGGGCATATCTGATTCATGTCCTGGACAAAAAGCAGCTCGAATGGAGCAAAGGAGAAGGAGCTCCAAAGACGGAAACTTACGAGTGCCGTAAATCAGACGATGACACCTATCTGCTTACTTATACAGTAGAAGGCAGCGAACCACGTGAGAATCACACATGGATCATCGATATGGAGAACGAGCTGGTTACTTTATTAAGATGTTCTCTGGGTGAGAATCCTATGTGGCCGCTTCTGGTCGAGAGCCATTTCGGCTTTGGTATTATTCAAATAGAGGGTAAAGAACATACAGATATCCGCCGTCACGGATTTACCAATGACGTTACTGGAACCTCCGTCCGTTGGACCTATGGAAACTCACTTTCCACAGTTCACGTTTATCATGATCCACACTGGTATCGCATTGGTTATCCGAGAGGTGAAACCCGTTCCGCTGACGGTGCAAGCGGCATCCGTGCTCTGATGATGGAAATGCCGAGCAGTGATGAACCTTGCTACTATGTAAAGATCAAAGAGGGCATGTATCTTGTAAGCTGCACAGAACAGAACCTGGAAAAGATCCTGGGTGCACGTTTTGGATTCCGCAGCAACACACTTTGCTTCCTGGACAATTGGAACAGACTGACCAGCGTAGGCCGTGCATTCGGAACATGGACAAAAGAAGGCCAGGATCTTCCGCTGCTCATGATGATCGGTAAATACGGATCCCCGCAAGAGGTCGATGACCATTTTTTTACAGATCCGATCCCGTATCTGATTTAAAGGGGTCGGAACGTTCTGATGACCAGAATGAATAAAGAGAGGATAAT
>JAZNHY010000012.1:0-3762 GCA_045577235.1 Lachnospiraceae bacterium | reverse complement strand
TTCTGCTATAAGGATGAAGTGTCGTTTGGTTAATAGGATTCATACTTTTCCTCCTGTTTTAATAATAGTTTTTAATTTATAACCACATAAATACCAATGCTAGTATACTATGCTGTTAACGTCATTTCTACCGATACCTTTGGCCTAAATGTTGATTATCAGGCTCCTACAGCGCCAGCAGATTCTTGACTGCCTCTGTGTAGATTTCCACCTGAAGCAGCAGTTCCTTCACTTCCAGTCTCTCATTCGCATCATGAATATGATTATCCACGCCCGGGAACTCGCACCCAAAAGCAATTATGCCCGGAATGGATTTTGCATAGGTGCCGCCGCCAATGACCAAAAGCGGTGAATCACTGTCGCCTGTTACTTTCACATAGGCATCCTGCAGCGCTTTGACCATCGGAGAATCTTTCGGGAAGAAAAGAGGTTTGCCAATGGAGTTGACCACTGTTTTTCCTTTCTCATCTTCCAAACGATCTTTCACCAGTTCGCGCAGCTGCTCTTCTTTATATGTGACCGGCACACGAATGTCGATGGTGCATTCGATGGCGCCATCCGTCATGCGGACGATACCGTTGTTCAACGTCAGATCGCCGTAATCATCTTTAATCTTCAGATTGTATCCTTCTCCATCACAAGTGGTGCCGATGTGTTCGTTGTAATAATCCACGAAGTCATCTTCCATGCCGGCTTCTTTTAACGCCTGCATTGTAAAGCTTGCAGCATTCACTCCCAGAAGAGGGGTGCTGGCATGCGCTGCAACGCCCTGGGCATCGATGACATATGCATCGCCCTCACGTGTTACAGAAAAATCAACCAGCGGCGTTTTTGCCAAAGCATCTTTGAGTTTATTTTCATCTACAGCATCTGTCGGAACCTTAGTGACACAATGATGGCAAACTGCATTTGTGACAAATCCGCCTTCCATGAAAATAATCTTTGTGTTTTTACTGAAACAGCTCATGCTGATCATACCCTTCTCCCCATAGATGCCAGGGAAGGATCCATCTGGTGTAAAACCAATCGTGATCGGCTCTTCCACTTCGTTATAGTGTGCCATGCAGGCAGATCCGCTCTCCTCGTTGCATCCCATAAGAACGCGGATGCGTTTATTTAAAGGAACTCCCAGTTCCCGGATCATCTGCAGTGTATAAAGGGATGCGATCGCACCGCCTTTGTCATCGGATACGCCGCGTCCATAGACTACATCGCCTTCCCGGATCATGGTGAAAGGATCGCTCTTCCAGCCGTCACCTTCCGGAACTACATCCAGATGTGCGACCAGACCGATGATGTCATCCCCTTCGCCAATCTCTGCATAACCGCAGTAGTTGTCCAGATTCTTTGTGCGGAATCCCATTCGTTCAGCAATAGACAATGCCTCCGCCAAAGCAGCTGCAGGTCCCTCGCCAAATGGTTTTCCCGGAAGTGCATCTCCCCGTTTGGATGGATGTTTTACCAGTGCTGCCAGATCTGTCAGCATGTTTTCTTCCAGCTCTTTGATTCTTTCTTTCAGTTCCATGTTCTTTCTCCGTTTTCGTTTTTTTTCAGTTATTTTTTATAGACACGCGCATTCAGATCGACTTCCTTTTCAATACCATCGATCGTTGCGGTGTTTGTATACTGCCACATATTATAAGTGTAATCTGTACTCGGGGATTTGGTGTATTTCGCAAACCATAGATCCCACTGTTTCAGATCCTCCCAGTTCAGACGGGCTCTGATCCAGTTCTCATTGGAATATACTCCAGCGCGGAAGCCAGCCTGCTCAATGCGTTCGCAAAAAGCATTGACGATAGCTGTATACTCTTCCCTTGTCAGATTCCTGGTGCGGGCCGTTTCTGCTGAGCCTTCCAGATCAATATAGATAGGCATGGTAACGTCGTATCCGTGGATCTGTTCCAGGATCGTCTCGGCCTCTTCAATTGCTTCTTCCTCATTGATTGCCTGCGACACAAAGTTGACGCCTGCCGGCATGTCTGCATCGTTACATCCCTGCAGGTATGTGTGCAGGTTGTTGTCAAAAACGAACCTGGCGGTCTCATAGCCACGATAACCCACACGCAGGATAGCAAACTCGACGCCTGCCGCTTTTACCTGCTCCCAGTCGATGTCTCCGACAAATTCAGAAACATCAATGCCGGTCACTGTTTCATAACCTTCCTTCGTGAAGACCTTAAAGCCGTTCCGTGTAACCCAGAATTCATTTTCCAGTTCACTGGCCTCTTCTTCAATATTAATGCCGTGATTGTCGTGTCCCCTTTTTTTCATACACGAAACACAGCCAAGGAGCATCACACAGGCTGCCAGCAGCATCAGGATATAAACAAGTACAAGTCTATTTGGTTTCATTTACTCTCCTTATTATCTGGAAATGACGATGACATCCAACGTATTTGCCGGGCAGGTATAGGAATTCAGATCCACTTCTTTTTCTTCGATCTGCACATGATAGACCGCCTCCCCTTCAAACGGCAGTTCATTTCTTGCGGCTGGATCATCATGATGCAGACGACAGACTTTAACTGCTGCACAATTTGCTCCCGCAAGATCAAACTTGGCCGGAATGTCTTCTGCATTTGCATTGACCAGTTTGATGATGACCTTTTCAGCATCCGCCTCTGCACTTAAATATACATTTTCCGGAAGTTCTCCATCGAAGCCAATATAGTTTTCTGCCTGGAAATTGCCGAACAGTTTCTGCACCATGTAATTAGCTGTGAGGCAGACAGATCCCGGATTAAAATCGATCATATTATGTGTCCAGTGTGTTCCTCCAACCAGATTGAAAAGCGGCGCATAAGAATTTGACAGAAGGAAGTCGCTGTTGCGTTCCGCGCCTGTCAGGAAAGCAGCTTCCGAAAGTGCAGATCTAAACGGGTTTGCATGCTCAGCATCAATCTTATCATCTGGTCCGGACACTTTATTTGCTGCATATTCCCCGAAATAGAGTTTTGCCTTTCCAACATTCCTGTCATACTTATCAAACCGGTATGCCGACTCATAGAACCATTCCGGCATATGATAGCAATGCTCATCGATCAGGATCTCATGATCCAGTGTTTTTGCATAATCCCAGAATGGCTGGGTGTGTTCTTTATCCGGCCGGAATCCTGCGCTCATAATGCAGAGGATATCCGGGTATTTATCATGGATCGCTTTGCGGACGATCTCAAATTTCTTCATATAGTCATCGCCGTAGTTTTCATTGCCGATGCCGATCCGCTGCAGGCCGAACGGCGCCGGATGGCCCATGTCTGCGCGGAGTTTTGCCCAGGAAGATGTATCCGGGTCACCGTTTGCAAATTCTATCAGGTCAAGATAATTATTAACGACATAGGTCTGGAACTCTTCGCTGTCCGCCTCAACTATTTCCTTGCTGCGGAACTGGCAGTTGATGCCTGCGAACAAGGTTGGCTGTGGTTTTGCGCCAAGATCCTCGCACAGGCAGAAGAACTCATAGAATCCTATCTGATAAGACTGACTGCAGCCCCCATCCGGCATTGCTTCCGCCCAGAGATTATAAGTACTCTTGCGGTCACAGAGCGGGCCGACTGTTTCTTTCCAATTATATTCGTTTTGGCTCTTTGCGCCCTCTACGATGCAGCCGCCAGGGAACCGCATAAACTGCGGTTTCAGATCCACCAATGCCTGGACCAGGTCTTTTCGCAGTTTCCCGTTCTGCCACTTTGGATCATCCTTTCCCCAGAAATCGCTGTCATAAAGCTGCACGCAGTCAAGATCGATCGTGCCATTTCC
>JAZNHY010000011.1:0-7857 GCA_045577235.1 Lachnospiraceae bacterium | reverse complement strand
ATATATTCAGCGATTGGCGGATAGTTTTGCGGTTTATTCTCTGCTTTGATCCACATCAGTGCAGGGATGGATACCAGGCGTACAGATGGAACACCATGAGAGATCATACTGAATTCCGCCTGGCGGTGCATTGTCTCAATGCACATATGAATACCTGGGATACCTGCTTTTTCATATTCCGTGACAGGCTCGGTCTGCCAGCCGCCGGAAAGACGGACGCCATCTACAAATGCATCGTAATTCCGGAGCATTTGAATATTGTCATCAATCGTGTTGATACCTACCAGCATACAATCGATCTTAGCAGTTGGATAACGTTCCTGCATCAGCTTAGCAAGGGCGTTGCTGAAGAAGATGCTCTCAGGAAGCGTATACATGATTGCAATCTTCTTTCCTTCAATAGAGGAAATACGCGGCGCAGTCAGTCCCTGAATCTTTTCTTTGCGGACACCACGGGGATTGCGGACTTTCAGAACATATTTATCTGCCATATGAATCGGTCCTTTCTATTATCAATAAATCTTCTTGTTTAACTTCGTATCTATTTTCCTGCTTTTGTCAGCGTAGCACCGGTGATCTTCTTGATAAACCACGGCTTACGAGGCGGCTCTTTGAACGGAACAGGTGCCTGGATGCTGCCATAGCTGCCCATGCTCACTAAGCCTACTGACTGTCCCTGCAGAGGTCCGGCTACCATGATCAAAAGCCTCTCCGGATCGAATACAGGGATCGTTCCGCCAGGTTTGCAGTCGTCTTCCGTAAGATTGGAAAGACGTCCGCTCTTTGCAATCTCCAGTACGCTTTCCTTCAATTCGTCTTTCAGATCATCCCACGGGTAGCGGCCGTAATCGCCAATATATTTAGCAAGATCTTCTCTGGTAAAACCTTTTTCGGCCAGTTCTCTTGCCTGACCCGGATAGACGACCAGAATATAGTTCCGGTGACTGATGAGCGGGAAGGCGTTGGTTCCGCCAAAGCCAAGTTTATGGATGTCATGTGTCTGCTTGTTAGCAGATTCCAGACCGGATGGGAGTGCGCCAATAGCACGCTCAGCCAGTCTGTCCAGATCCGCCTGCCAGCCATACGTCCAGGTGCAGGAAGGAAGTCTTGTGATCTCAAATGGCCAGTTGCCATCGACATGAAGGATCTCGTCGATCATAACTGTGCTGTCTTCCTGATCAAAGCCCAGCGTGACATGGAACGGTTCCCACGGAGTATATTCGTCACTTTCGGTGAATGTCAGGTTGCAGTATCTGGAAGGATTGCCCTTCATACCGCCGTCAATCGAGAAGTCCATCCATCCAAGGTTGATGGCGCAGAGGCTGACCGCACGTCCGATGGTGCTGTTGGCCCGGTTGCCAGGTCCTAAGTATCCAAATCCGGAATTCATTCCGATCTCTTTTGCGATCGGACCATTAACCTGGATCAAAAGATTGGTTGCGCAGACTGTCGCAATGACATGGAATCCACCAAAGTGTTCATCGCAGAGCATTTCCACAGCTGTGATGATGACCGGCAGATACTCCGGTTTTGCACCTGCCATGACTGCATTCGCAGCTATCTTCTCAATAGTGACAATGCCATATCCAGGTGTCATAGTTCCCGGAAGGACCTCTTTCGGATCTCTGCTTGTTCCGGTGAGCATCTTTTTAACTGCTTCCGGTGTTGGAGCCGCAACAGCCATACCGTCTGTATATCCCTGCTCAAAGAAATAACTCTGGAATTTCTCAAATGCTTCATCATAATCTGCACCTTCAAAAGTGAGATTTGAAGTATCAAATTCCATAAGCTTTGGATTCATTTCTTCTTCTGTCAAAGGTGCAAGCAGCGCTGCTTCTATCTCTTCCACAGTATCCTCTGCCAGTTTGACAAAACTTTCTGTCTCATCCTCGCCCGGCCACCGTTCTGTTGGTGTCTTAAGAATGCGAAGACCCGGCAGCCCGAATACGATCGTGTTTCTCTTTGCCTGTCCGTACAGGTTGTCGCCTGCAAGAAGGAAAATACCCGGAATGCCTGCTTTTTCATAGATGATCGCCGGCTCCGTATTAAACGCTGCTGTGTTTCTCACACCATAGATAAAGGTGTCGTATTCCTGCAGCCGTGGAAGAAGGATCTCCGGTTTAAAGATAAAGCCATCCAGAATGTCGACAGTTGTTCCAGGATGCCGTTTCTCCAGAAGTTCTTTCAGGCGCACCAGATACAAACTGCCGTCCGGTTTTTCAGAAATAATGGCAATACGGATTCCATCTAGTGTTGCAACACGCGGTGCCAGTCCGGAAGGCTCCTCTATTTTCATGGCATTACGCGGATTTAAAACTTCCAATACAAATTTATCTCCCATAAAAGAATTCTCCTTTCTTTGCTAACGACTTTATCAGGAAATCGATTCCGCTGCACACATTGCAAGTGTAACAGCCGTTCCTATATCACTTCCCTCGAGTACAGAAGGATATCCGACCGCGTACAGCCCACCAATGCAGCTGCCTACTGCATACAGTCCCGGAATCGGCCAGTCATCCGTATCAAGGACCTTCATATCGGTATCCACAACCGGACCACCAAATGTTGCCTGCAGAGCAGGTCCCCATTTAAATGCATAAAACGGCGCTTTTTCAATAGTAGTCAAAAGCGGCGGACGTTTACCATAATCGGTATCCTCCCCGTTCGCAGCAAGTATGTTGACACGTTCTACCGTTTGCAGCAGTTTTTCTGCAGGAACCTGAATTTTATCTGCCAGTTCCTCCAAAGTATCTGCGCAGCACATATTCTCACCGAACTCTGCTTCTATCTCTTCCTTTGAAAGGCCTTCCTTTGGCATCATCCTAAGACCGCCTGCAATGCCGCGTGCCTTCTGCAGTTCCTCATACCATTTGTCATCGCAGATGGTAAAGGCCCATTCTCCATCCCGTTGGTTGATACAATGCCTTGCTTTAGCCGGGTCAGAGGTATCTTCATTCATAAACCTTCTGCCGTCCCGGTTTACTGCTGTGAAGAAGAAGGTATATGGGCCAAATGCACTGCATCCAAAATGCGGTGCCCAGTAAAGACCTTGCAGTTCCGCTCCGGCTTTGTATGCCATCTTCTGTGCATCTCCAGTACCATTAGACAAGGAAGTCCCCGCACGAAGGGAAAGCGGACTGAAAGCGCTCAGCATTTCTTCATCCCCGCCGCAGTCTCCTGCTGCAAGGATCACTGCCTTTTTCCCGACAAAACGGATACAGGTTCCATTTGCATCTGCTGCCAGGAAGGAGGTCACCCTTCCGGTTTCATCTTTTTCCAGTTCCTGTGCAGATATTTCTCTGCAGATCGTTCCACCCAGACGGGTGAAAGCATCCTCCAGAACCTCTTCAGCCAGCTGGCCTCCTTCAGAAGAATACTTTTCTCCTGCTGGCAGGAAATAATAATCTCCCGGAAAAGCTCCGATATCCGGATTCTCATAAATATCCGTATATGGAACAGCCTTCGCCTCTCCTTCAGAAAGAGAAACGAGCCAGGAAAGAGCTTCTGCTGACCGGTTCATATATTCCCACAGCAGTTCTTCATTGACTCTGCTGCCGCAGGCACGTAGCCAGCGCTTCGCGAATATTTTTTTATCTATGCCTTCCGGCACGACGCCGATCAACCGGCCGTTTGGACTGCCTCCGGTCCCTTTGTCTGTAACAATGACCGAAAGACCTTTCTGAGCACAGCGCACAGCAGCGGTAAGTCCTGCAATTCCTGCACCAATGACCGCAACATCTGCTTCAACGGTCTTCTCAGGGACTGCAGAAACCGGTGTGGTATTTTCCCAGGAGTAACCCCGTTTTACCGATTTTTCAGAATAAGAATATTTCATTTTTCAGTCCCTCCTTCTTCTTCATCCGGAATTCCGCTTAAGACTCTTCCCAATACATGAGAATAACTGAATGCCCGCCCGTAACTGTTGCCGTTTAAAAGCAGCGGATAATCTACGCCGTACATTCCTCCGCAGCAGTTTCCGATCGCATAAAGTCCCGGGATTGGCTGATAATCTGCATCCAGGATATTCAGATCAGCATTGGTCAGGCAGCCTCCCATGACATCCAGGAGTGAAGCACCCATTTTAATCGCAGTAAATGGGGCTTTTTCGATAGTCGTTAAAAGTTCCGGCCGCTTTCCAAAATCCGGATCATCGCCTAAAGCGTAAAGTTCATTGTACCGGTCTATGGTCTTCTTCAGGTTTTCATACGGCACTTCCATCTTTTCTGCAAGCTCTTCAAGGGTATCGCACACGTATCCATTGCCTTCGTCGATATAATGCTGTACTTCTTCCTTCAGACCGCAGTCCGGATTCCATTCAACATCATTGATGGCCATTCCCAAAGGCATAGCGCCCTGTCCGCCCAGAAGGTGGAAGCGTTCGCCGAACTCATCCAGCCATTTGGAGTCAAACACGGCAAATGCCCAGTTTGGTTCCGGCTGCATACCGATGCGGACACTCTTTGCCTGCATCCAGGTATCTTCATTCATAAACCGTTTACCACGGCTGTTAACATGCAGATAGAAGGAGTCAAATCGTCCGTAAGGATGGTTGTGCATAACAGGTGCCCATGGAGCGTCATCAAAAGCTGCACCAGCCCAGTAAGCCATTTTATGACCATCTCCGTAATTGGATGTTTTTGGCCAGAAAAGATCGATCTCGCGGGTCAGCGCTACCGGACAGAATTTCTCCAGCATTTCCAGGTCTCCGCCAATATCGCCGGTAGCAAGCACAACGCCCTTTGTGCCGTTATATCTGCGGCAGATGCCATCCTCACCGGTAGCAAGAACACCGGTCACTCTGCCGTTTTCATCTTTCTCTAAATAATGGGCTTTTGTATTACGCAGAAGTTGGTTTCCATGAAGAGCGATCTGACGCTCAAAGGCTTCGATCAGAAGAGGACCTCCTCCTCTTCCCTTAAACCGGGAGCCTTCTTTTCTTACCAGATGATGGCTGCCTTCATACTCCCCAAAGATCGGGCCTTTGAAGCAGCCGGTATAGATCTGCTGTTCTACATCCTCGTCCAGAACATCCATAAGCCAGTTGAACACCTTCGGGCTGTTGTTGACAAACAGCCAGACCATATCCTCATTCGGCTGGTTGCCGCTGACATCCAGCCAACGGCGGACGAACTCGTATTTATCAATCTTTTTCCCCATTTTCCTCATAAGAGGAGAATCCAGCATAGCAATCTGCCAGCCATGGCCGCCGGCCGCATCACACTTGTCTATCGTGATGACCTTCAGACCTTTCTGTGCCAGACGGGTGCTGGCAGCAAGGCCTGAAATGCCGGCTCCGATCACGACAACATCACTTGTCAGTGTCTCTTTGACCTGCTCCTCCGGGATCTTCTCCGGGGGTGTTTCCCAGGACCAGCCCTCCTTAGGAGACTGGCAGGAATATGGTTTGTTCTTCATTTTACCTTCTCCTTTTTCAGTTTTCTAAAATAAATACCTGGTTAAATTATACCTATTTGTTTTTTTTATGACAATTGTTTTATACTGTAAAGGAATCAGAAATAATCCGTTTTGTTTAGTGAAATAGAAAGGAATACCATTATGAATTATTATGTGAACGGATCAGCCCTCTGCGAGGGTGACGGCAGCCAGGAGCGGCCGTTTAAACGTATTGGAGATGCCGCAAAAATTGCCATGCCAGGTGATGAGATCATTGTGGCAAAAGGTGTATACCGCGAATATGTGAATCCGGCACGCGGCGGAAAGAAAGACGCTCGCATTGTATATCGCTCGGAGGAGCCTCTCGGTGCGGTGATCACCGGTGCAGAAGTTGTTAAGGGCTGGACAAAATATAAGAAATACAAAAATGTCTGGACCGTCCGGATCCCGAACGGTATCTTTGGTTCTTACAACCCATATACAACAGAAGTATACGGCGACTGGTATTTTGCCCCAGCAGTCCGCCACACAGGTGCTGTCTATCTGAATGACAGGATGCTTTATGAAACGGAATCTCTGGAAGAATGTATTGCCGGAGAGGTCTACTCTCCTTCCTGGGTGCCGGAAGAGTCCAAGTTTAAATGGTTCACGGAACAGGACGGCAGTGAAACCGTTCTCTACGCAAATTTCCAGGGAGCTGATCCAAATAAGGAAAATGTGGAGATCAATGTCCGCAGACGCTGCTTCTTCCCGGAAAAGACAGGCCGCGGCTATATTACGGTAAGCGGTTTTGCAATGACCAAGGCTGCCACTACCTGGGCTCCGCCTGCAGCGTTTCAGGACGGTCTGATCGGCCCGCACTGGAGTAAGGGATGGATCATTGAAGATTGTGAAATTTCAAACAGCAAGTGCTGCGGTATCTCTTTGGGTAAATACTATGATCCGGAAAATGATCACTACTTTACGACAAAGCACATGAAGAGCCCTACACAGATGGAGCGGGATGCCGTATGCCGCGGACAGTATCACGGCTGGCTCAAGGAAAGAATCGGTTCCCACATTGTAAGACGCTGCCACATTCACCACTGTGAGCAGACCGGCATCGTCGGACGTATGGGCGCTGTATTCTCGGTCATTGAAGATAACCATATTCACCATATCAACAACATGCAGCAGCTGGGAGGTGCAGAAATCTCCGGCATAAAGCTTCATGCTGCTATCGATGTCACTATCCGCCGAAACCATATCCATCATTCCACTATGGGTATCTGGTGCGACTGGGAAGCACAGGGAACACGAATCTCGCAGAACCTTCTGCATGATAACCAGCGGCCGGATTTTTCCACCTGGGCAGAAGGCGGCATGGGCAGCCAGGATATTTTTGTAGAAGTTGGGCACGGCCCTACTTTGATCGATAACAACATTCTGCTTTCCAAAGCGTCCCTGATGATCGCAACCGAAAGTGTGGCAATGGTACACAACCTGATCCTGGGAGCCTTTCTTGCTGTTGGAAGCGGAACCGGTCCGCGCTACACACCGTATCACATCCGTCATCGGACAGAGGTTGCAGGCTTTATGACCATTCTGCACGGAGACGACCGGTTCTACAATAATATTTTCGTTCAGAAATGGCCGATCATCGTAGATGAAGAGACTGGTGAGAAAAAGGAAAAAGAATCCCTTGTCGGTACATGGCAGTTTGATGAATACCCGACATACGAGGAATGGATCCCGAACTTTGAACTGGATAATCCGAAACCAAGCATGATGAAACTGGCCAGATGGCATAACGAAGAGCATCTCCCGGTATGGGCTTCAGGCAATGCTTATCTTGGCGGTGCAAAGCAGTGGAAAAAAGAGGTCAACTGTTTTGTTGATAAAAAGACAAAAGTGAAAGTGGATCTGAAAGAAAAGAACGGAAAGTACTATCTGGATACCAACATTTATGAGATCCTTAAGGATTATACGGCAGGGATCATTGACAGCGATATTCTGGGCAAAGCGTTCCAGCCGGAACAGAGATTTGAGAATCCGGATGGCTCTGCCATCACATTCGACCGGGATTATTTTGGAGATACAAGAGGGATTCAGGCTGTGCCGGGGCCGTTTGTCTCAAAAGCAAGCCTCAAGAAAGCACTCTGGTGATTTTTATAGAAAAGAATCTAGAGAATCATCAATAAATGTGATACGATAGCATCAAATAATAATTGTTCCGAATCAAAAAGGCTATCAGCCAAAGAAAGGAAAAACTATGTATACATTCAAACCTATTCCTGAGCGTGTCGCCAGACTGCGCGACGCTGTCCGTGACAGGCTCTTGATCGCGGATGCAGCCAAGGACCGGCTGCAGTTGGAAGCACTGAAAAAATACCGGAAGTACCCTCCTCTGCTGCAGAAACCATACATTTCTCTGTATGTTCTGGAGCGGATGCCGATCGGGATCCAGGAAGATGAATACTTCTT
>JAZNHY010000010.1:0-2486 GCA_045577235.1 Lachnospiraceae bacterium | reverse complement strand
CTAGCGACGATCTTAATCATTTCTTCCTCCTTCTGCGTTGTGCGCAAGTGCTTCGCCACGCAGCTCGCGATGTCCTTCACCTCGCAGCTCGCGATGACTTCCGCGTTGCGCTACTCCTTCCGCATAAACATCACGCCCAGTGTGTTCGGGCCGCAGTGCGAGGTGACAGTGGAACCAGCGGTGGTATCCAGAACCTCCTCCACATCTGGCACAAGTTCTTTCACACGAGCGATGACCATATCAACCACCTCGGATGAACAGCGCGTGTGGGTCACAAAGATCCGGTGCGGATCGATATCCGTCCGACCGCTCAGGCGAGCGTCCACATACTGCATCAGCGCGCGCTCGATCCGGCCGCGATACTTTTGCTGCGGACCCATCCTGCCGTCCTTCACTTCGATGCACGGTTTGATCTTCAGAAGCGTTGCGCCGAGAGCGCTAAGCCCGCTGCATCGTCCGCCCTTATAAAGATAGTCCAGGCTGTCGACAACGAAGCTTGCTTCCACTTTGTCCACTGCTTCCGTGCAGACTTCCGCGATGCGGTCAGCGCTGTAACCCTGCTGCGCCATCTCCGCGCCCTTGAGCACCAGAAGCCCCTGCCCTCCCGACAGATTCTGGGAGTCTACAACATAAACGTTCTGGAATGCCTTTGCGGCAAAGTAGGCATTTTGACATGTGGAAGAAAAGCCGCTTCCCAGGCAAAAATGAACGATGCTGTATCCCTTGGCGACCTCCTGCGAAAAGAAGAGCCGGTAGTCGGTCGCGTTGACAGCGCTGGTTTTTGGAAGGACGCCGGTCTCATCGACAAAGGAATAAATATCCTCCGGATGAATATCGACCATGTCCTTGCCATCGCGCTCTCCCAGCGTTACCGTGACTGGCAGTAGATCTATATTATATTTTTCCAGCAGCTCCGGCGACAGATCGCAGGTACTGTCTGAGGTGATTTTGACTTTCACGTTTTTTCTCCAAAAAAGTATCTGTATAACTATATCGATTTTACCACACGATTACAATAAAAACTTTTAAATGCCTGACAAAGCACGCTGCGCTTTTGCTGCCGATGTCATAAGCGGCAGTTACATGGCAGGGGCAGTATCGCGGAAAATCTTCTCCCCCGCCGCCCTTGCGGCTCGCGGCCAAATCTCCTATAATAATAAGAACGAGTTCGATATAGGTAACGCCGATCGGACATCGACAGAAACGGCAATCATAATGTCGGTCGAAACGTCGGCAAAACTTTGGTAGTAACATCGAAATACATCATGGTAGTAACACATCCTTGGCAGGTTTTATCGCGGGATGAGAAAGGGAGTGTGTTGTGTTCAAGAAAAAAGATGTGAATGCAATGGCGGACGGCAACAAGAACTCGGTTTTTAATTTCGGATCGGGGTGGATCATCATCATCTACTGCCTGCAGATGTTCTGGTTTTATGTGGGCATGTGCAACGATGGATCCAATGCATCTGTACCGGCAATCGCCGCAAAACTTCGTGTAGAAAACAGTACTCTATTAACAATGAATTCCATCGCCGGCCTGGTGGGCGTGGCGTTTTTCGTGCTGCTCGGCCAGCTTAACCGGAAGATCGGAGCCAGATGGCTGTCCGGCATCCTGTGCATCATCGCCGGCATCTCTTACATTGGCCTGGGCAATTCCACCAGCGTAGGGATGTATCTGGTCTGCATGTGCCTGGTCACCGGATCGATCATGTCCGCCGGCTATATCTGCGGCGGCGCGCTGGTCGCCCAATGGTTTCCTAAAAAGAAAGGCGTGGTCATGGGCTATACGACCATGGGCCACAACCTGGCGTCGGCCTTTTACGTGCTGCTTCTGGCCTCGCTCATCAGCAGCTTCTATATTACCGGAGGCGTGCTGCCTATCGGCATCGCCTGCATCATCCTGGGTATCCTGGGCATGATCTTCGTGCGGAACACTCCGGAGGAGCGGCACATCAACCCGGACAACGTTTCGGACAAAGTCTTTAAAGAAGAATACATCGTCAACGAGGACGATGAAGACGGCGGCTGGACTGTGAAAAAACTTTTAACGCGGCCGATGACATGGATGGTCGCAATCACCACCGGCCTCTTCCAGATCTGCTCCGTTGGCGTTATGAGCCAGCTGGTGCTGCGGAACGAGGAGCTGGGCTTCTCAGCTAACACGGCCATGATCATTATGATGATCCTTGCGCTGGTCGGTGTTGCCGGATCGTTCGTCATCGGCGTGCTGGATGACAAACTCGGCACAAAGAAAACCATGATCTACTTTGGCATCTGGTACGCACTCGCGCTGGTGCTCAACTTCACCAACATTATGCCGCTTGTATATGTGTCGCTGTTTATGATCGCTATCGGTATTGGCGGTTCCGCAAACTTTACGACATCGCTGCCGACATCCGTTTTTGGGCGGCAGGGATTCAGCAAGGTCAACAGCGTGGTCTTCCCTATCCAGGGTGCCGTGACGGCGCTGCAGTTTTTGATTAACG
>JAZNHY010000009.1:0-2367 GCA_045577235.1 Lachnospiraceae bacterium | reverse complement strand
CAATTAAAGAAAGCATTGTCAAAGCAGCACGCTTTAAACTGTCTCAGCACCAAGATATGAAATGGCATATTGCAATAAGCACCAAAAAGCACATTGAGTTATTGGAAGGAATGGGAGTAGCTTTTGTGGTGGATTCGGTATGGCTTTCTTGCCCGCAATCGGTCTGGCTTTAGCGCCTACATAGGTGTGAACGGAGTGCTTGCGAGCAGGGAAAGTGGGGACCTCATAGGAAGAATATCTTCCGAGATTTCTTCCGAGATTTATTACCAACATGTATCCCAACAAACCAGAATAGTCAGAATGTATTTTGCAGAAAAACCGTGTCCGAAATGGAATGCTCATCGTATTTCCAGTACATTGTGATTGAAACTCAGCGCAAGTGAATGAACGCGCCGTGTCGTATGCGACTCAATCATATTGGACAAAGCATAAGAGCGCAGAGAAGCCACACGCTGATCTGTATCAAGGATATCGACAATCCGTCCATCATCCTTTGTAATCAGGCGGATAGATTCTCCGATCTCAACCATGCATTCGGCCAGGACCTTCTTTTCAGGATTGCAGTCATAAATGACCATGAACAGCTCTTCAAAGGTGAAGCTTGTTCTGCCAATCTGCCAATCTGAGCAACCAGATTCCCTCAATGCTTCATCGATCTGATCCCTCACATTGGTGATGAGGTCGGGCAGTACACGAAATTCGTACAGCGTTATCTTCTTTCTTTGCTCCATATCTTTGAGCAGAAGTGGGTAATTATCCCTACCATATTTATGTCTGATATATAGGACAGAAAGCAAGTACCCGATCGCCGGAGCAATCATCAATCCGAAGTACATTCCATGAACACCGCCAATCAGGCCTCCGATCGCTGCCAGAGGCAACGTGGGGAACAAATCGCGCAGGATAGAATCAAAAACACCCAGTGGAATGTTGTCCACAAGTATGTAGTAGGAAGAATCAAGAAACAATCGGCAGGAAAAAATCAGCGTCACCGACATGATGCGTAGTCCCCACACCGCATATTCTGCTGTATGCGGGTCCTCTATCCCAATCAGGCCGATGATAAAGGGCGCAAACGCCAGCAAAAGGGCCGTGGAAAACAGGCCCTCCACCCTTACACTCCACACCGCCAGTCTCCAGACCTTTCGTACACCGGGATAGCATTCTTCGCCAATGTAGATGCTGATAAGCGGCGTGATGGCCTCACCGATTCCTTCAAACAGGATCTGTGCTTCCTTCAGCAGCGTGATCACGGAAACAAGAATCAGCATTTCCGGGCCGAATACTCTCATCACGAAGAAGTTGATGGCGACTGTAAACAATGACACAGACAAGTGTGTGCTGGCATCAACAATGCCATACTTCAGAATTTTCCGAAAGATATCACGCGAAAACGCCAGATTCAACTTTAATGTGTTGCCGGACCGGAAAAAATGAATGGCCGAAATGAGGATGGAGATGGAAAAACTGATGAACGAGGCAAGCATAAGTCCCTTCACGCCCATCACCCGGCACAAAACCACCGACAATATAATCTTCGCCACCCCTTGCGTGAGGTTCGCCGCAAGGCTGATCGCTTCGTCGCCGTCTGCAAAGAGCATGCCATCCAGCAGTTCATTGAGCGGCAGCAGCAGAACAGCGAATTTCATCCAGGCAAGGTAGTCCGATGCGCAGGCATATACCTGACTGTCTGGCTGATATGCTTTCAGAAAGGCATCTCCTCCAAACAGAATGGCTGCGAACATTAAAAAGCCTGTGAGGGATGTTACTGACAGGCCGACGCCAAAACATCGATCCGCTTCCTCTTTCTGGAAAGCTCCCATTTTCCCCGCATAAAGAATTGGCACTCCGTAGGAAAAGAAAACTGCAAAGAAACTGGCCATAGAATATAGCGGCAGCGCCAGACAGATTCCCGCGACAGCGGTTTCCCCAAGTATCACCCCGGCAATCAGAGCGTCAGCAATGCCCATAATCGCTGTCAGCACCATCAGGATGGTCCCGCTGCACAGCATAGCAATGTATTTTGATGAGATAAAGGTCTTTCGAAATCCAGCCATTCGCCGTCTCCGTTCTTTTTCTCGGCTTTGCGCATCGCTTGTATATTCGACCTCTTGGTACGTTATCTCAAAAAATAATCCGCGATGCCCCTACCGGTTATCGACCTTTATAATACCATATTCCCCAAAAACAAAAAAGTCCCGCAGAGCCCAAAATATAAGCTCTGCAGGGTGTTGCCCGGCTCAAGCGCTGGCCTGTTCCTTGTTCATGAACTGCTCGAAGGAAACCCGGTACTTGATTGTGATCTTGTTGCCTTCCTCAACATCAATCCGTTCAACCAGTCTGGCGATGATCATGTGCCTGATCTCG
>JAZNHY010000008.1:0-11034 GCA_045577235.1 Lachnospiraceae bacterium | reverse complement strand
TGGTCAGCTTGGAGAATTTCTGCTGCTTGATGGTAAGTGGTAATAAACAGAGTTTAACGAGAAGGGTGAATGCAATTATAACCAGACCGATATTTGCAATACCGATCATGTCAAAAAACTTATAAATGTATTCAATTATCCAACCGAAAAAGATGACGATCTGTTTAATTACCGGCCAGTCATAGCATCCCCCCGTGGATGCTGCTGCGTTTTGTCCGCAGGCCAATAAAAAATTAAACACTTATAGATCCTCCTTATGGTACCGGGTCATAACCACCCTTGGAGAATGGATTGCATCTTAAGATACGCCAGATTGCTAATCCCAGTCCTTTAAGCGGACCATACTTCTCAATTGCTTCGATCGCATACTGAGAACAGGTAGGGTAATATTTACAATGTGTATAGCGTTTTAGCCCGGAAAGATACTTTTGATAGAACTTAATAGGGTAAATCAATACTTTCTTCATCATGATTCTTTTACCAAGTTCTGTTTCTTGCACAAATGGAGCAAGGCATCTTCCACTTCCTCCTGCTTTTTCCCGACGATGCCGGCCCTGCCGATAACGATCAGTGCCGTATCTTCCGGAAGCAGCTCTTTTATATGGAGATAACTTACCCGGATCAGTCTTGCCGCTCTGTGCCTGACTACACTATTACCAATTTTTTTGCTGACCGATATCCCCAGCTTTTTTCCCTGTGCGGGTGCGGAATATAAGACCAGCAGTTTGTTTGCTACGGATTGGTTAAATTCGTAGACTTCTTTGAATGCCGAAGTATTCTTAAGCGAGTCGATATTTCTCACGTTTAATTTCCTTCCAAGCAGAATAGAAGAAGAAAGACCACCTTCTTCATGGGTGGCCTTAAGCTGATAAAACTTTTCTTCCTTTTGCTCTCCTTGCAGATAACACTTTTCTGCCGCCTGGAGTGCTCATTCTTGCTCTAAAACCATGAACCTTCGCTCTTGATCTTTTTTTCGGCTGAAAGGTCATTTTGCTCATAAGGCTACCACCTCCTTGTTATTCTAGAAAAATAGCTTTTTTATTGTACTCGTGGGCTTTCTGTTCGTCAAGTTTTTTTTCTTTTCTTTATCCACAAAATGTTCAAAACACCCTCGAATAGCATTTTGTACGAAATAAAAAACACTTTTTGCTTCCAAAAATCTTTATTCCCTGTTTTCAAATCTCGAAAAAGCTTTATTTTAAAGGATTTTTAACGATGAAAAGTTTTCCACATATTGTTGATAAAATGTCATTAACTTTTTTTCAGACCTCTTGGAAAACTCTTTATCCACACGTTATCCACAAAATTTTGGGTATTTCTTTTTTGCCTGTTTTGTTGAAAACTTTCCTTATTTATATTATTATATACACAGATCAATCAGGCGGCAAATTTCTACCGCTTTTATTCTTGTAAAGGAGAACTTTTATGTTAGAGCAGATCCGGGAACGCTGGCCCGAAATCCTCAATCATTTAAAGCAGGAATATGACATTTCTGATGTCTCTTTTAATACCTGGCTGCTGCCGCTTACGGTAGAAGCGGTTGAAAATGACACCATTATTGTTGTCGTTCCGGAAGAGTCGGTCGGACTTCAGATCATCAAGAAAAAGTATTATCTTCCATTAAAAGTTTCCGTGGAAGAAGTCCTTGGTTCTCCTTTTGAGATTGAGTTCATCCTTCCAAACCAGCTGAAGGAAACAACGGAAGCCATTTCCAAAGAAGCTCATTCCGAGCAGATGGATGTCTTTGAAAAGGCAGGCCTGAACCCGAAATATACGTTTTCCAATTTCGTGGTCGGAGAGAGCAACAACCTGGCGCATGCAGCTGCACTGGCGGTTGCAGAGTCCCCTGCAGAAATCTACAACCCGCTTTATATTTACGGCGGCGTGGGTCTTGGAAAGACACATCTGATGCAGGCCATCGCTCATTTTATTCTGGAACACAACCCTTCTATGCGGGTATTATACGTGACCAGTGAAACATTTACCAATGAAATTATCGACGCGATCCGCGGCCGGAATGATAATCCTCTGGCAAATACATTATTCCGCGAAAAGTACCGCAATGTGGATGTCCTTCTGATCGATGATATCCAGTTCATCAGCGGAAAAGAAAGTACGCAGCAAGAATTCTTCCATACGTTCAATGCTTTATATGAAAGCAAAAAGCAGATTATTATTTCTTCGGATAAACCTCCAAAAGAAATTGATAATCTGGAAGAGAGGCTGTGTTCCCGTTTCTTGTGGGGTCTTCCGGTGGATATCCAGTCTCCAAATTATGAGACCCGTGTTGCAATTCTGAAGAAAAAGATCGAATTGGAACAGGTTTCCGGAATTGATGATGCTGTGATCAACTATATAGCAACCAATGTCAACTCAAATATCCGGGAACTGGAAGGCGCATTAACTAAGATCATTGCTTATTCCAAGCTGACTTCTACAGAAATCACCCTGAAATTTGCAGAAGATGTTCTTTCGGACCTTTTCAATGAGGCACAGAAAGAAGTCACTCCGGATATGATCATTAAAATCGTTGCGGAACATTTTAATATTTCCGTCAGTGATATCACTTCCAAGAAGAAGAGTCAGGATATCGTTTATCCACGCCAGCTGATCATGTATCTCTGCAGAACGCTGACCGATGTGGCTCTTTCTGTCATTGGAAAGAAAATAGGTAACCGGGATCATACAACTGTGATCCATGGTTATGAAAAGATACAAAAAGAAATGGAAAAGAACGAAAAAGTGAAAAAAGACCTGGAAATCTTAAAGAAAAAGATCATTCCGGCTTAATTAACATCCTTTCCACAGATCAGGCTTTTTTTCGTGCCTAATATGTGGATGCGGTGGGAACACTTTTTCCTCGAAAAAGACCAACTCTCTTTTTCACACATCTTCCGATTTTGATAAACAGAAGTATTCACATCCGTTTTTGTTACAGCTGCAAGGGTTTACTGTTCCTTTTCACAAATTAACAGAAACTACGGTTACTACTGGTTATTATATATATATTTATTTAACACATTTTTTCTCGAAGGGAGATATACACAAATGAAAATATCCTGTTCAAAAAATGATCTGCTCTATGGAATCAACATCGCACTTCGTGCCGTTCCGGGGAAAACGACACTTCCTATTCTGGAATCGTTTCTGATCGATGCTACCAGCGATATCCGTATCATTGCAAATGATAATGATATGGGAATCGAGACGGTTATCAACGGTAAGATCGAAACACCGGGTAAAATTACGATCAATGCACGTATCTTAAGTGATATTGTCCGGAAACTTCCTGACAACCAGGTCGTGATCGAGACAAGTGTCAACTTTAAAGTGAGGATCACTTGTGAAGATTCCGAATTTGTCCTGAATGGAAATAATCCAAACGAATTCCCGGAGCTCCCGCGCGAAAATACAGAAAATAAGATTACGATGTCACAGTTCTTATTAAAAGAACTGATCCGGCAGACGATCTTTTCCATTGCGGCTACGGATGCAAATGCCATTATGCGTGGTGAATTATTTGAAGTATCCGGAGACCAGATCAAAATCGTGTCTCTGGACAGCCATCGTATTTCCATCCGGAAAGAGCAGCTGGCAAATACTTATGAACCATGCAAAGTCATTGTTCCTGGAAAGACATTAAATGAGATCAGCCGTATCTTAGGCGGAGAAAAAGATGATCCGGTGGATATCACCTTTGATAAGAAATTCATCAAATTTAGTTTTGGAAGCACAAAAGTGATTTCCCGTCTGATCGAGGGAGAATATTTCAACGTAGATCAGATGATTTCTTCTGATTATGAGACAGCCGTAAAGATCAACCGGAATGATTTCTTAAATACAATTGACCGTGCATTTACTCTTACCCGGGAGGGAGAGAAAAAGCCGATCATCTTTGATATCAGAGATGGAGAAATCAATATTGAGATTTCTTCCTCTTTAGGATCCATGAACAGCCATCTTTACATTCATAAAGATGGAAAAGATCTGGTAATTGGATTTAATCCGCGGTTCTTCCTGGAAGCACTGAAAGTCATTGATGATGAAGAAGTGGATATTTTCTTTGTCAATTCCAATGCTCCTTGCTTCATCAGAGATAAAGAGGGTGGATATATTTACATTATCCTTCCGGTCAATATCAACAGATAATGGAAAAAATCGTTTTAAGGGATGAATATATCAAGCTTGGACAGGCGCTGAAAGCGGCCGGTCTGGTTGACAGCGGTGTGGAAGCCAAGATAGTGATCGCAGATGGAGAAGTTCTGGTCAATGGTCATGTGGAAACACAGCGTGGAAAGAAGCTCCATGATGGAGATCAGGTGGAATTTCACGGAGAAAAGATTCTCATATGCAAATAAAAAGCCTAGAATTTAACAATTTCAGAAATTATGAGAACCTTTTCATTGAATTTGCGCCGGGCATCAACATTATCTACGGAGAAAATGCACAGGGAAAGACCAATATCCTGGAAGGCATTTATATGTGCGGACTCGGTAAGAGCCACCGGCACAGCAAAGAAAACGAGATTATCCGGCTGAAAGAAACGCAGGCTCATATCAAAGGGGAATTTATTAAAGATACCTTCCCTCTGCGGATCGATATCCATCTGAAAAAGAATGGCAGCAAGGGAGTGGCGGTCAACCGGATTCCAATCAAAAAGCTAAGCGAGCTTTACGGAAATGTTAATGTTGTCATTTTCTCTCCGGAAGATCTGGATCTGATCAAAAGGGGACCTTTGGTCCGGCGGACGTTTGTGAACCAGGAGTTATGTCAGATTGACCCGATCTACGTTAATGATCTGATCAATTATTCCAAAATCCTGAATCAGCGGCATGAGCTGCTGAAAAAAATAGATGAAGACAGATCCAGAACGCAAGAACTCCTGGAGACGCTGGATATCTGGGATCTGCAGTTAGCACAGTACGGAACACGCATCATCGAACGGAGAACCTCTTTCCTGGAAGAGATGAACGATATCATCTTTGATATTCATTATCAGATCACAGAAGGAAAAGAAAAACTGAAGCTGGTGTATGAACCAAGTGTTACGGTAGAAGCGTTTTATGAATCACTTTTGAAAAACCGCGACCGGGACCGGATCTATAAAAATACCTCCGTCGGTCCGCACAGAGATGATTTTTCATTTTTCGAAGATACGAAAAATTTAAAACTTTTTGGCAGCCAGGGGCAGCAGCGCACCTGCGTGCTTTCCCTGAAAATGGCCGAGATCAAAATGATCGAAAAGATCAAAAAAGAAAAACCGATCCTCCTTTTAGATGATGTTCTTTCAGAACTGGACCGGAACCGGCAGCAGATGCTGCTAAAGAGCATCGGGGAGACGCAGACCATCATTACCTGTACCGGTGTGGATGAGTTTGTGGAAAACGAGATCGGATCCGCAAAAAAATTCTATATCCAAGACGCAGCAATCAAAGAGTAAGAAGGAAAAACGATGACAGAAGAAAAAGATTTACAGAATACAGAAGTAACGGCAGAATACGGCGCGGATAATATCCAGGTACTGGAAGGTCTGGAAGCCGTCCGGAAACGTCCGGGCATGTATATCGGCAGTATCTCAGAGAGGGGACTCCATCATCTGGTCTATGAGATTGTAGACAACGCAGTGGATGAAGCCCTGGCCGGCTACTGCACGGAGATCCGCGTGACGATCAATCCGGATGATTCTATCACCGTTGAAGATAACGGAAGAGGAATCCCGACCGGAATCAACTCCAAAGAAGGCGTTTCCGCCGTGGAACTGGTTTTCACAAAACTGCATGCCGGCGGTAAATTTGGCGGCGGCGGTTATAAAGTATCCGGCGGTCTGCATGGTGTCGGCGCCTCCGTTGTGAATGCACTCTCGGAGATGCTGGATGTCACCATCTACCGGGAAGGCAAAATCCATCATCAGCAGTATACCCGCGGAAAAGCAAAACATGCCCTGGAAGTACTGGGAGACTGCCCGATCGAAAAGACTGGTTCTACGATCACATTCCTTCCTGACAGGGAGATCTTTGAAGTTACGGTCTATGATTATAAAACCCTGCAGACAAGACTCCGCGAGATGGCATTCCTGACAAAGGGACTGAAAATTACGCTGATCGATACCCGCGAAGGCAAAGAGCAGGAAAAAACGTTCCATTACGAAGGCGGCATTAAGGAATTCGTTGCCTACATTAACCGGAGCAATACACCTCTTTATGAGGACATTATGTATTTCGAAGGCATGAAGAACAATGTGGCAGTCGAAGTTGCAATGCAGCATAACAACGGATACAACGAAGGCATCTATACCTTTGTCAATAATATCAACACACCGGAAGGCGGCACCCATCTGGAAGGATTAAAGACCGCTCTGACCAGTGTGTTCAACAACTATGCGCGGACCAATAAGATTTTAAAGGAAAAAGAGCCAAATCTTTCCGGCGAAGACATCCGCGAGGGCTTAAGCGCCATTGTCTCGGTCAAAGTCGAGGATCCGCAGTTTGAAGGACAGACCAAACAGAAACTTGGAAACTCGGAAGCAAAGACGGCAGTTCAGGCGGTCGTCCGTGAGCAGCTGACCTATTTTCTGGAGCAGAACCCGCAGGTTGCCCGTACGATCTGTGAAAAATCACTCCTGGCACAGCGTGCAAGAGATGCAGCAAGGAAAGCCAGGGAAGCAACCCGGAAATCTCCGCTGGCAGGCGGCGCCCTTCCTGGAAAACTTGCAGACTGTACGGATAAGAACCCGGAAAACTGTGAAATCTTTATTGTTGAGGGAGATTCCGCAGGCGGCAGCGCAAAAAAAGCAAGAAAAAGAAATACACAGGCAATCCTTCCGCTCCGCGGCAAGATTTTGAACGTGGAAAAGGCAAGATTGGATAAAATTTTGGGCAACGCAGAGATCAAAGCCATGATCACGGCATTTGGAACAGGAATCCATGAGGATTTTGATATTTCCAAGCTGCGTTACCACAAGATCATTATCATGACCGATGCCGATGTCGACGGTGCACATATCGCCACCTTGCTCCTGACTTTCTTCTACCGGTTCATGCCGGAACTGATCAAGGGAGGATATGTCTATCTGGCAAAACCGCCGCTGTATCAGGTTACCAGAAATAAAAAACAGTACTATGCATACAGCGATGCCGAACTAAACCAGATCATGGAAGAGATCGGAAGGGATAACCAGAATAAGGTACAGCGGTACAAAGGTCTGGGCGAGATGGATGCCAGCCAGCTTTGGGAGACCACCATGGATCCGAATACCAGGATCTTATCCAAAGTCCTGATCGATGACGAAAATCCACAGGATCTGGATGTGACGTTTACCACTCTGATGGGCGATGAAGTCGAACCGAGAAGAGAATTTATCGAATTAAACGCAAAGTATGCGACAAATATCGATGTCTGATTAATAAATAAGGCAGACACGAAACGACAGGAGTAAAAATGGACGAGCATATTTTTGACAAAATAGAAGAAGTCGATCTGAAGCAGACGATGGAGACCTCCTATATCGACTATGCGATGAGCGTTATTGCTTCCAGAGCATTGCCGGATGTCAGGGACGGATTAAAACCGGTCCAGCGGAGAGTCCTCTTTTCCATGATCGAACTGAATAACGGCCCGGATAAACCGCACCGGAAATGCGCCCGTATCGTCGGTGATACCATGGGTAAGTACCATCCGCATGGAGACTCCTCCATTTACGGAGCATTGGTCAACATGGCACAGGATTGGTCCACCAGATATCCGCTGGTTGACGGACATGGAAACTTCGGCTCCGAGGACGGAGACGGTGCTGCTGCCATGCGTTATACCGAAGCAAGACTCTCCAAGATTGCTATGGAAATGCTGGCGGATATCAATAAAAACACCGTAGACTTTATCCCGAACTTTGATGAAACGGAAAAAGAACCGACCGTTCTGCCATCCCGGTATCCAAACCTTCTGGCAAACGGCACAACGGGTATTGCAGTCGGTATGGCAACCAATATCCCGCCGCACAATCTGGGAGAGCTGATCGACGCAGTCGTAAAAATTATTGATGACAAGACCGAAGGCAATCAGACCACGATCGAAGATGTTATGAAGATCGTCAAAGGACCGGATTTTCCGACAGGAGCAACCATCCTGGGAAGAAAAGGCATCGAGGAAGCATACCGGACCGGAAGAGGAAAGATTCGGATCCGTGCCGTTTCAGAGATCGAACCAATGGAAGGCGGCAAGAACCGTATTGTGGTCACCGAACTTCCGTATCTTGTCAACAAGGCAAAGCTGATCGAGAAGATCGCAGAACTCCATAAAGATAAAAAGGTCGACGGCATCGTAGACATTCGAGATGAGACGGACCAGGAAGGTGTCCGTGTCGTGATCGAACTGCGAAAGGATGTCAATCCAAACGTGGTCCTGAACCAGTTATATAAGCACACCCAGCTGCAGGACAGCTTTGGCGTGATCATGCTGGCATTAAAGAATAACGAACCAAAGATCTTCAACCTTCTGGAAATGCTGAACAGCTATCTGCAGCACCAGGAAGAGGTCATTACCCGGAGAACCAAATACGATCTGAACAAAGCGGAAGAGCGGGAGCATATCATCGAAGGTCTGTTAAAGGCACTGGATAATATCGATGAAGTGATCCGGATCGTCCGCGGCAGCCGCACAACGCAGGATGCAAAAGATGCATTGTGTGCACGGTTCGGACTGGATGATGTGCAGGCCCAGGCAATCGTTGATATGAGGATCCGTGCCCTGACCGGTCTGGAACGGGAAAAACTGGAAGACGAACAGAAAGAACTTCTGGAAAAGATCCGGTTCTATAAATCAATCCTGGCAGACGAAAAGGTTCTTCTTGGGGTCATCAAAGAAGAAATTCTCGTCATGAAAGAAAAATACGGCGATGAAAGAAGAACCGCGATAGGCATCGATGACGGAGAACTGGAAGATGAAGACCTGATCCCGGATGAGAGTACGGTCATCACCATGACAAGACTTGGCTACGTGAAGCGGATGGATATCAATAACTTTAAGGCACAGGCCCGCGGCGGCAAGGGCATCAAGGGCATGCATACCATTGATGAAGACGTAACGGAGCGGATGTTCATTACCACGACCCATCACCGGTTATTGTTCTTTACCAATAAAGGCCGTGTCTATCTGCTGAAAGCATATCAGATTCCAGAAGCATCCCGGACGGCCCGCGGAACAGCTATTGTGAACCTGCTTCAGCTGCAGCCGGATGAAAAGATCGCAACTGCCATGGTTGTGGAGCAGTTTGAAGGTGCGCAAAATCTCTTGATGGCAACAAAGAAGGGTATTATTAAAAAGACTCCGCTGGAGGCCTATGCAAATATTCGCCAGACCGGTATCATTGCTATTGGACTGAGAGAAGATGACGAGCTGATCGATGTGGATATGACCGACGGCAAACGCGAGATCATCATGATCTCAAAGAATGGTCACAGTATCCGCTTTAACGAAGAAGAAGTAACGCCGACCGGAAGAAGTGCCATGGGCGTAAGGGGTATGCGGCTTACAGAAGGAGATGAAGTCATTACGCTGGCACTGGATGTGCAGGGAGAGACGATCCTGTTTGCAACGGAAAACGGTATGGGCAAACAGACAAAGTTTGAGGCGTTCAACGCACAGCACCGTGGCGGCAAAGGCGTACTCTGCTACAAGGTCAATGAGAAGACCGGAAAACTGGCAGCAGCAACAGCCGTGAACGAGAACGACCAGATCATGCTGATCACAAACGAAGGCATTGTGATCCGGATGCCGGTGGCAGGGATCGCCAAGATTGGCCGGAATACCTCGGGAGTGAAGCTGATGAATGTCAGCCAGGGCGAAGATATCAAAGTGGCAGGTCTTGCACGCATCCCGGCAGACTGGATTGAGGACGAAACGGAAGAGAATGCAGAAGCAGATGCGGATGCAGAGGCCGGAGAGGAAACGACTGAGGCGTAACGGAAGATATTACCAAAAAAATTCTTTATAAATATCTTTAAAAAGGGCAACTATAAATAAGTTGCCCTTTTTTGTTACAAGTAGTATGATTATTTTCATTAAAGTTGTAAAAATATTTTAATGAAACAAACAAAAGCACCCGCCAGTGTTTATTTGAAAGTTAATAAAACTACCAAAGAAAATATTTATAAAAAGTAATAGCAAGAAAGTTTTGGTAAAAAAATGGAAAAGAGCTTAAAAGAACAGGCAATCAAATATGCCAACCACTTCGGCTCGCTGCTGGACGTTCCGTGTGCAGTGGTGGACCTGTCGGAAAAGAGCTACGAACCAGCCGGAGAAGGAAAGCCGTTTGATGCCTGCGAGAACTGTCCGCACAAAAACTGCAAAGGATACGAACAGTTCGCTTACGGGTGCCGGGAGGCATATCGCTGGGACGGGCTGTACACGTTCCATTGTTATCAGGAGATGGTCGTTATCTGTGCTTCCATTGCCAGCGAAAAAGGAGATCTGGCAGGCGGACTGGTGATCGGACCGATCATTCTGGATAATAAAGAAGAACTGTTAGCAGGCGCAGATAAAAAATTTAAAAAAGCGCTGGAAGGGGTGTCCGAATATTCCCCGCACCATATCCAGGCAATGGCAGAGATCCTGGCAGGAATCGCCGGAAGCATTTCCGATCTTTCCCATGGCAGGGCAGGTCGCTATTTCTATCGCCAGGAGAGCCTGCTGAACGCGATGTATGTGGAGCGGATGAAAAAGAGCGAGACATCGGATTACTATACCTATCCGATCGCAATCGAACGAAAGCTCCGTACCGCTGTCCGCAGCCGCGACAAGGCAGGATCGCAAACCTTACTGAATCAGATTCTGGCACATATCTATGTTTCCAATAACAATAATATTGAGGCTATCAAACCAAGGATCACCGAGCTGATCGTCGTGATCTCCCGTGCAGCAGTGGATGCCGGCGCGGATATCAATGAGATCTTCCTGATCAATGAGAACTTTACCGCAAATATTGAAGAGTTTACAACACTGGAGGACTTAAGTGCCTGGGTATCCAACATGCTCCAGCGC
>JAZNHY010000007.1:0-1669 GCA_045577235.1 Lachnospiraceae bacterium | reverse complement strand
AGCTTATTTCAGATTCAAAATGTTATATCAAAGACAATAACTGATACGCTTTATTCATTCTTTAGATCTTTTTTTAAGTAATAGTGTTTAAAATCTCTACCTTTTGTTTCGACTAATTCCAGAAGTTCATTATTAATCTGATTATCTTTCTTGGGATATACGTTAAGATGTCCCAAATGACTTCTGCTACAATTTCCAATAAGGTATCCTTTACGTTTTCTCGCATATGTCTTTTTCTTTTTTTCATCTTCTGACTTCCCGCTCTCTGAGTTTTAATCCTACTCTGACAATAACATAAATTGATCTTTTTGTTTGGCTCTTTTAGAATTCTGTGTTGATTTCCGCTGCGAACGGACGCTTTCCGCGGGGCGTGCGGTGAGCCTCCTCCTTCGTGCGGGGTCTCACCCTGCTCGCTGATCCCGCAGGAGTCGCCGTTCTCCGCTACAATCATATCTAATGAAGAAGTAGTATTTTGGTCTACAAAGGATAAAAAAACAACATTAAACGATAACGGAGTCTTTTGTTTTATAGATGTATATAATTATTGTTTTAAGCATTCACTTTACTTGTTTCCGAAGAATTCAGGAATGTCACGGTACTCAGTCATCATATCATTAAGCGAGAAGAGATTGGCTTTAAGATTGCCACTCTGATGAAGCAACTCAAAGGATAAGGGGGCTCGATTCCATGCATGTCAAAGAATTATTTGATTTGACCAATAACGTCGCAATCGTCACTGGAGGGGGAAGAGGGCTCGGTTTTCAGATCGCAGAGGGATTAGCGGAAGCAGGTGCAGATGTTGTCCTGTGCTCGAGGAATTTTGAGGTATGCCAGGAAGCGGCAGGGAGGCTGGAGGAGAAGGGGGTGCGGGCAATAGCGGTCGCTTGTGACGTCACGGATCCGGATCAAGTGAATAACTTGGTCGACCAGACATTGCGGACATTCGGAAGGATCGATATCCTCGTCAATAACAGCGGTGCTTTTTGGGAAGCGCCGGCCGAGGATATGCCATTGAAGACATGGCATAAGGTAATGGATGTCAATGTCACCGGCACATATTTGGTGTCAAAAGCTGTCGGGAAAATAATGCTTGAGCAGAAATCCGGAAAGATCATCAATATAGCTTCCGTTGCAGGACTGACAGGAACGGATCCTCTGTTCATGGATTCGATCGGCTCCACTTCCAATAAGGGAGATATCATTTCTTTCACGAAAGATCTGTCTTTAAGATGGGGAGCGAGAGGCGTCCATGTGAATGCATTGGCGCCTGGATTCTTCCCGGCGAAAATGTCACAAATGATGGTTGAAAGAGGCGGGCATGATATGTTGAAGCATACGTCGCTGCAGCGTTTCGGTAATGGAACGGATCTGAAAGGGACGGTTTTATTTCTGGCATCCCGCGCATCGGATTATATTACGGGGGCAATTTTGCCGGTGGATGGGGGCATGACCACTGTCTGAAGAGATACGGATAGAAGAATCCAGATGTATAGTATAAATACCGCTTGCGCTTGGCGTATGAACCAAGTGTATTTTTTTTGCGGAGAATGAGCTTTTTGTGACGAAATGGTGCAAAAAGCAGTGATTTTTTAAAAAGTTTAAACTATTCTGATATAATTAAATTAAGAAGGGAGGGATTGAAAATGAGTTGGGTGGACACTCAAACTTT
>JAZNHY010000006.1:0-1781 GCA_045577235.1 Lachnospiraceae bacterium | reverse complement strand
ATTTATTGACCCTGCGGATATCTGCATATTCCACAGGCCTTAAGGCATCCCCGATAAATGGTTTCTTATGTACTTCGCCAAAATAAACGGCATCGCCTGCCAGCTGGATCCCCAGTGCTCCCGCTGCTGTGCTTTCCGTCTGTGCAGAGTTAGGGCTGGCATGCTTGCGGCAGTCTCTTTTATGAATGCGGATGGCATCACGAGCACTGAAATCATTCCCCAGGAAAAGGCAGGCAATGATCATCAGCCATGCACTGATCCTGGATGGGACAAAATTCACTACGTCATCCAACAGTGCCGCTGTCCGTCCGAAGTACAGATACTTATCATTTTTATATCCAACCATGGAATCCATGGTATTCACTGCTTTATAAAAAAATCCCAGGATCGGACCGCCGATCGCAGTAAAGATCAGCGGCGCTATAACGCCGTCGGATGCATTTTCCGCCACGGTCTCAATGGCGGCTTTTGCTATGCCGATATCGTCCAGAACAGAAGTGTCTCTTCCAACGATCATAGAAACTGCATGTCTGGCGCCTTCTACATCTCTGCACTCCAGTGCGCGGCAGACTTTCATGCTTTCCACCCGCAGGGATTTGGTCGCCAGAATATAATAGGTCAGGATTGCTTCTACGACAATGCCGGCAACCGGATGGATCAGATAGAAAACAAAAATAAGGATTGCCGTTGCAAGGACTGCAGAGCCGGTCACTGCAGCGACCAGCCAGCGTCCCATGATCCTCTGATGATGTCTGGAACCGTTATTCCATTTTTTATCCAGCACATCGATCAGCTTGCCGATCAACCGGATCGGATGCCGGAAATTGTGCGGGTCCCCGATGATAAGATCCAGAATGAAGCCAACGACAAATGCCAGAATGTGATATTTCATGTCTTATCCTCAGATCAATGATTCTCTCAGCATACTGTAGACCGCATCCATATCCATGGAACTGCGAATCACGTCTGCCAGTTTGTCATATTCGCGTTCTTTTAATTCTGCGTAATCAATGGCATTGTCTTTTTCCAGATCGATCCCCTTGTTTTTTGCCAGGGTCTTTACGATCTCGGTAACAATGCCGCCTTTATCAAAAATAGAGTGGATGTAGGTGCCGTATACATTTTCATGGCGGACCAGCTGCGGCAGCTTTTCGCCCTGATCAGAAACCGTGTCACCCATATGGATCTCATATCCGGTGTAATCCTGTCCGGACAACCCTGCAAAGATACCTTCCACTTCATTCAATCTTCCTTCCACCTGCCGGCGGGTCTTCTGCGGCAGAAGAACAGTATCGATCGGAAGCAGTTCCATACCCCGCATTTCTCCGCCTTCTTCTGCATGATCCGGATCGGCAATGCTCTTTCCGAGCATCTGATAGCCTCCGCAGATACCAAAAACAGGGATCCGTTCTGCCATTTTTTTCACAGCAGTCTCTAGACCGCTTTCCCGCAGCCACTTCAGGTCGCCCATTGTATTCTTGCTGCCCGGCAGCACGATCATATCCGGATTTTTCAGTTCATTGACGGAAGTCACATAACGAACGGATACGCTGTCGATCTGTTCGAATGAATTTAAATCTGTAAAGTTGGAGATCCGCGGATAGCGGATGACCGCGATATCGATCAATCCCTGCTTTGCACTGTCAAAACGCTCCGTCAGGCTGTCCTCGTCTTCGATCTGTAAATAGGTATATGGCACCACGCCGACAACCGGCTTTTGACCGCGCTCTTCCAGGATCTCAATACCCGGATCCAGGATGGTTTTATCTCCGCGGAATTTA
>JAZNHY010000005.1:0-5304 GCA_045577235.1 Lachnospiraceae bacterium | reverse complement strand
CACGATGTGATACTTACATTCCCACTTTGTGTGTGCTAAACTGTTTTTGTCCATTTGGGCACCTCCTTTGATTCAATTGAGTGCGGTTGGCGAACCTACACTTATTGTACCATTGGAGGTTTTTGCTTGAAGCTAAAGCTGGCTGATTCCACCTGCATAGCAGGTGGTTTTTTGTCAGGCCTTGCCTAACAAAAATAAGGATGCGCATCCAGCCGGGTGCGCATCCTTTCTATTGAACATTTACTCTGCCTCAAAATCCAACACTACCAGGCCTGTTCCGTCAAGCTGCTCAAACAGGTCGATGCCAACGATCATATCCTGTGTCGGATTCACAATGGCAATCTGCTTCCGGCTTCCGACCACCTCCGGATTCTCCCTGTCATACCCTGCTGCATTCAGTATTGCCTCCAGATCAGTCAGGTATGTTTCCGCTTCAGCCGTATTTGCAAAGGTCTGGTTAACAGACACATACGATTTAGCATCCTTGCCATGGACAACCTTCGCAAACTTCTTCATATCACGGCTGCTAAAATACTCGTTATCAGGGAATGTGATCTGCGGGAATCCTGCAGCTGCGATCATCGCAGATGTCTCTTCCGGCGTATAGTAATGCTCTGCTTTAAACAGAAGCGTAACCTTTCCATCTTCAAAATGATAACGGAAGTCCGCAAACTCATTTGCTGTAGCCATCATCTCATCCGGCTCTAATCCCAGCATCGCTTTCAGATTGGTCGGCTTGTTTGCCTCTTTCATCAGATTGATCACATCTTCCTGCGTATCCGTCTCATCCTTATCCGTTGAATAGAATCCGGCGTTTTGCAAAGCCTTACTGTAGTCTTCCAGATAAGCTTTTAGTACTGTCTCATCCTCGCATGGAATATCCACATAAAGAGCCAGATCATAATCGAATAAATACAACCAGGATTCTATCGTTGCATTTGCCCGGTTCGTTGCCTGAACAGAAGTGATCGCATCCGATGCCGGCAGTTCCGGAAATCCGCAGGCTTTGATCAGCTCATTGACTGAAGCAAGATCATCATAAGTCGGGCAGTCATAATATTTACTTCCCTTCAGATTGAAGCCATTGTCATAGTCAACAGCAAGGGATGCGTAGCACTGATACTCTTCTCTCAGCATACGGCGGTAAAATGTCAATTCGTTTCCGTCCTGCGCATTTTCTTTCACTTCCGTAAATCCTGCTGCCAGAAGCGATGCAATATAATTCTGTACATCCTCCTCGCTGGCATGTGAATCGCGGAGCGTGATCTCATCCTCCATGAGGAAGTTCTGGCCGTCATTGGTCAGTGCATAGCTTGCAAAACTTGGGAACGGGATGATCTCATCTCCATTGTTTGTCATCAGAACGGAGTTGAAAATGAAAGCATCATCTTCCGTCCAGCCGGTTCTGGCTTCCGGATAGACAGGATCCTTCATCCATGCTTCCGATGCCGCATTCCCTTCTGCATCTCCAAACGTGATGACAATGTCAATATTGTCATAATCAATACGGGCAACGACATCGTCATCCACCTCTGACTGGATATGCACAACGGTTGGATCTTCCTTGTCCAGAACCAGATAGACTTCATGCATCAGCCGAAGCGATGTCTCCCGATTTCCGACAAGCTTCCGGACATTGTCTTTTAAGTAGTCATCATAAGAGACAAACTTTAACGGCTCCTCCTGATCATTGTAGAAAAGGTTCCAGATATTGCCCTCTGCAAGATCCAGCCAGGCACTGACCAGCTTCTCTTTTGCTATATCAATGGCCTGTCCTTCCGTAAGGAACCGGACATTCTCCAGCCCGCCGTCTTTCAGAGCAGCCTGGAATGTTTCATTATTCACGCTCATTACCGTCAGATCTGTGAAATTGTCTTCCGCGTAGTCAAAATAAACCAGATCACGGGAATAGGCTGTCGTTTTCAGATAGCCTTCCACGTTCATCGTATAATTGCCTTCTTCCAGCTTGTTCAGGAAATTCTCCATCGCCTGTTCGGACGATGGTGCTGCGCCGTCATCGGAAGGGGTCTTCCCCTTGCAGGCCGTCAAAAGCAGGCAAAGAATGATGACCGGAATCAAAAGATACTTGATCGATTTCATTTTTTATCCCCCAATCTTTTTGAACTATATAGAAATTTTAAACGTTTTCTTTTTTGATTTCCACCCTTATTCCAAATAGGCGTTTGATGAATGTGATCTTCGATGCCAGGACTGTGAGTGCAATAATGATAATAAGTTTTGCCCCAATAACGACCAGCGTGGAGACGATGGATGATGCCGAAAAACGATCTGCAAGCAGCATCCTCACGCGGTCCCACGGGAACAGATCCAGCTCAATAATGTGAATGCACAGCATGAACAGGCTGTACTTGCCCAGATAAGCAAGCCATCTGCCAATCATCGGGATCTTCCAGATATACCTTGATATCTGGATCACCGCATAGGATGCGCAAAGAGAACCGAAAATATCTACCACGCCTCTGCCAATGTCACAGTGGACCAGCCAGAACGTCTGGAACTGAATAATAAAGAATACCCAGACGACCATACAGAACAACAGAACAATATATTTACACTGCGGAGGCAGTTTTTCCCGCATTTCTTTAGACCGTTTGAACAGATATCCGATATAGACCCAAAGCGTAGCACAGCACCCGGCCTGAATGCTTAACGGAAACCAGAACCAGCTCCGCGTGAAGTAACCAAATAAAAAGAGGGCGATGACAAAGGCCAGACGGAAGATGGGTTTCATCTTCAGAGAGATCTTTAAAAAAATACTGCCCCAGAATAATGCCCAGAGAAACCAGATGGCTCCAATGGCCACGATCACAAATGGCTCCTGATAGGAATCGCCTGCTCCGTAAATGGATGCGTAGATCCAGTACTTTGCATCCGCAAATGCCGTACTGATGCCATTTAAAACCAATCCTTTCAGAAAGCCCAGCACGACGATGATGCCGCAGGTCAGATAATACGGCACGATGAGTGTTCTCAGTTTTTTAACGATAAATGAAGAAAGCTTTTCCTCTGCGGAAATAAAATACCCGCTGATCAGGAAAAACACCGGCACATGAAACGTAAAGACAAAGCGGTTGATCCCTTTGATCCCCAGATGCCCCAGGACAATGCAGATCATCGCAATGCCTTTTGCGACATCCACAAACTCCATCCGCCCGGAGGAGGCCTTCTTAGTTTCTATTATGTTTTCTCTGTCTATCGCATGATCCAAAGTGCTTTTTCTCCAGGTTTCTTCTCCTTCAGCGGAACAATCCTTCCCACTTCTGTTTTAAGCCTTCCAGATAGCCCGCTATATAAACCGGGTCAGAAAACTCCTGCATAACATAATCTGCAGCCCGCGTCATCGTCCCCTTCCTGGCCCGGACTTGCACAGCCTGTACATAGTCATCCAGCTCCTTCAGGTAGACGTCCGCTTCTTCTTTTGAAAAGCAGTGTTTTTCGGCCGCTCTTTCTGCCATTTGAAAACTGGAATTCAGCATGTAAAGGATCGTGACATCGTCCAGCTGCCTGGCTCTGAGCGGATAATACAAACACTGTTCCCAACTCTCATCCGAACTGTCACTTTTTAACAGGTCTGCTGCAGTCGAGTAGGCACGAAGGGCTTCTCTTCCCATCAATTCTGATGTCAGAAACCTGGAAATGAACTCTTTCGCCCACAGTTTTTCCGTTTCTTTCGAAATATGATAGCCTTCATACTCACCGCCATCGCCTTCGCGGTCCATATAAAAACGATTCCCGTTATATTTCAGAAAAAGTTCTTTTGCTCTCTCTTCTCTGGTTTTCATTTCAGCTTTTTAATAACAGTTTTTCAGTGCCTCTTCTATGATGCTAAACTCCTGCCATTTCCGAAATCCACTCTTACCAGCGTCAGCTTTTCCAACCGGTCCCAGAGATGGTGTAGGTCATTTCATACACCGTCGCAGGCCGTAAGAACAAGCAGAAGCGAAACGATCAGCATCATTGTCATGATCACTGAAATAGTCTTTTTCATAACTGTTTCCTCCTATCCTAAATGAAGAATTCCTTTTTGGTTGTACAAGCAGCATACCGTTTCTACATGTGAAGACTAGTCTTTCGAGAAACATATTAGTGTGCTCTTTCGTCTATCTGCTTCACTTTTATCAGTTCACCAACCATAGCTCCGCCGATAATACACGCTGCGCCGATGACCTGGATGATCGTCATCCTCTCGTTCAGCAGGATCGCTGCAAAAACCACCGCAGAAAGTGGCTCAAGATAACCGCAGATGGCAACTGTCTGAACGGGAAGCTGAGAGAGCGGCGAGAAATACAGATAGCACCCAATCCCTGTATTCACAATGCCGAGGATCAGTATCCATAGCCATGCTCCATCCGGGATATGAAAGACGAATGCCTGCTTGAATCCAACGAAGACCGCCACAGCGAGAAAGCTGACGGTCAACTGAATCACCGCGTTTTCCATGCCGGTGATTTGACGGGATTGCTTGTTCAAGGTCACCATGAAAAAGTACATGACCGCTGACATGACACCGCAAAACACGCCCCATATATTGTTCTTGCCCGCTAGCTGTCCGTTGACGAGTACAACACCAGTCAGGACAATCAAAAAACCGGTTACTTTGGGCCACGTCAGTTTTTCCTTGAAAATCAGAGGGGACAGCACCATGACAACCACTGGGCCACAGTAATAAAGCAGTGATGCGAGGCTGACACCGATCTGCCGGTATGCTTCATACAGGAACATCCAGCTTACGCCCATCGCTATACCCGACAGAATGATAAACAGAGAATCTCTCCGGTATTCCCGCAGATGAAACCGACCCTTTCCCAGCATAAACAGAATGATCAGAAGTATACTGCCGATCATCGTTCTTAGGAACACTATCTCATAGCTGCTCATCGCAATCTGACTGGCAACGATGCCATTCAGGCCAAAGAGCAGCAGCGCAGATAAATATTTAATGAATGCCTTCCTGTTCAAAGCGATTATCCTCACAAATCTCGATTCTTAATATATGAGTAGAGGCTTTTACAGTCTCTGCTCTTTCTTTATGATGAAGGTGATTGGTCTGACGAAATTCTCGATTGGGACACCACGCCCGAAGCTAAATGTGTCAGCCCGCCTTCATCGTTCTACATTCGATTCAGCAAGTTGGGAAAGGTCGCTTCTCCCGTTTAACGAAAGAATACGAGTGAACCCTGAAGAGCTGGATCCAATCATAAATCACTTACGAAAGGAGAGTCCTTCCTATGATTGCTGTTGGTATTGATGTTTCAAAATCCAAGAGTACAGTCGCCATTCTCA
>JAZNHY010000004.1:0-2253 GCA_045577235.1 Lachnospiraceae bacterium | reverse complement strand
GTTCAATTCTGCCGGGATCATCTTGGCAATCTGATCCACAGCTCCGTAAGGCATATCCAGAACACGTCCGACATCTCGGATCACGTTTCTGGCTGCCATGGTCCCAAACGTAATGATCTGGACCACTTTATCCTTGCCGTACTTTTGTGTAACATAATCGATCACTTCCCCGCGTCTTTCGTAGCAGAAGTCCACGTCAATATCCGGCATAGATACACGTTCCGGATTTAAGAAACGTTCAAAAAGTAGATTATAGCGGATCGGATCGATATCCGTGATTGCCAATGCATAGGAAACCAGACTCCCGGCTGCACTGCCACGGCCCGGTCCAACCATGATATGATTTTGTTTTGCATAGTTGATAAAATCCCAGACGATCAGGAAATAATCTACATAGCCCATCTGCTTGATCGTTTCCAGTTCAAAATGCAGACGGTCCTCATAGTCTTGATAATTCTCATAACGGCGGCGCAGTCCTTCCTCACATAGTTTTGTCAGGTATTCTTCTGCCGTGTAGCCTGCAGGCACATCATATTGCGGAAGTTTCTGCACACCAAATTCAATCTCAACATTACAGCGTTTGGCAATCAATTCTGTATTCTGAATCGCTTCCGGAGCATAACGGAATAACTCCTGCATCTCCTCCGGAGACTTCAGATAGTACTGCCCGCCTTCATAACGCATCCGGTCCTGGTCATGCACTTTTTTACCAGTTTGAATGCAAAGCAGGATATCATGTGCTTCCCAGTCTGTATCATAGGTATAATGGACGTCATTCGTGGCGATCAGCGGAATCTTATATTCCTCACTCATTCGAAGAAGCTGGGAATTGACCGTCCGCTGCTCCGGCATCCCATGGTCCTGGAGCTCCAGGAAAAAGTTGCCTCTGCCAAACAGGTTCTGTAAACGCAGTGCTTCCTCGACCGCATCCTCATAACGCCCCCTCAAAAGGAGCTTTGGAATGATTCCGGCCAGACATGCACTGCTGGCGATCAGCCCTTCGCTGTACTTTTCCAGCGTTTCGTAATCCACTCGAGGCTTATAGTAGAAGCCTTCTGTAAAACCAGTGGAGACGATCTTCATCAAGTTACTGTAACCCTGGTTATTTTCCGCTAATAAAACAAGGTGATAATATCTATCATCACCCTGGCTGATCTCACGGTCAAAGCGCGAACCGTTCGTCACATATATCTCGCATCCGATGATCGGCTTAATGCCGGCCTCTTTTGCGGCTCTGTAAAAATCGATCACGCCATACATTGCCCCATGGTCTGTGATGGCAAGGCTGTCACATCCAAGTGCCTTTGCCTGCGCCACCATTTCCTTAATCTTGCCGGACCCATCCAGCAGGCTGTATTCCGTATGGACATGAAGGTGTGTAAACGCCATTATTACTCCTTGGCTGTCAGGTATTTTTCTATCCCTTTAATGGCCTCTGCCTCATCAGCACCTTCTGCAGCAATCACGACTTTTTCGCCTTGTGCGATACCTAAGCTCATCATGCCCATGATACTTTTGGCATTGACCCTTTTATCTCTATACTCAACAAAGATGGAACTGTCAAACTGGCTGGCGACTTGTACAAAAACAGCAACCGGTCTGGCTTCTAATCCTTTTGCCAACTCAATCTTAATCTCTTTTTTGATCATTGACTCCTCCTAATAACGCTGTTTATTCTCCCCTTTGCTCTCTCAGATCCTGCGCGATCTCGCTTAATTTGCGCATCCGGTGATTCACGCCAGATTTCCCGATCGGCGGATCTAACAGTTTTCCCAGCTCTGAAAGCGGGATCTCTGTATTCTCCAGACGAAGATGTGCGATCTGCTGCAGGTTTTCATCCAGAGCATCTATGCCCACCGTGCTGCTTATATATTGTATGTCCTCTATCTGCTTCATGGAAGCAGTGACTGTCTTGTTGATATTGGCAGTTTCGCAATTGACCTGACGGTTGATCTTCCCTCTCACTTCCCTGACGATCCGCGTATTTTCAAAGTTCATCAGGGCTTTTGGTGCTTCCATGACATTCAGAATATCTGCGATCTCATTTGCTTCTTTCAGATAAACGACCTGTTTCCCGCGCCGGATGGATCTTTTGGGTGAAATCCCAAAATTTTCCATCAATTTTATTAGAAAATCTGCATTTTTCTTCTCGTCTGTCACGATCTCAAAATGATAGCTTTTTTCGGGATCAGAGACCATTCCTTTCGCTAAAAAAGCGCCACGGAGAAAGGCCCTCTTGCTGTCTGACTCCTT
>JAZNHY010000003.1:0-2731 GCA_045577235.1 Lachnospiraceae bacterium | reverse complement strand
GTCTTGGCGTCGAAATGTCCGTTGATCTCTGTGAAGAATCGTTCGATCAGTTCTTCATTATTGGTGATCTTGCCGATGACGCTGATGGCAAAGGTACCGAACTTTGTCCGGATCAGCAGAGGCTGCGGCTCAAAATCGCTGATGCAGCCAAGTGCTGTGGTGCCTTTGATCTCATGAAAGATTTCCGCGAACTTGGTCCGGAACGGAGAGTCTTCAATACTGTGGATCTTCCGCTGCAGACCATACTCCGGATCATACGCTGCGATGCCCGCGCGTTTTGCTCCGAGGTGAGAATGGTAGTCCGTACCGAAATACACATCCTCCAGACAGTCCCTGTCGGAAACGATACCAAAAAATCCGCCCATGAAACCCTCCTATGCGAAGAACAACTCGGAAAGTGTCATCGGGTCGATATATTTGCCGTCTTTATAGACTCTCATGTTGCCGGATGCGATCTCGTCGATCAGCATGACATCGCCGTTTGCATCGTATCCAAATTCGAATTTAATATCGTAAAGAACAAGACCTTTTTCCAGCAGATCGTCAGCAACGATCTTGGTGATCTTCTGGGTCTCTTCTTTTAATGCTTCATACTGTTCTGCAGTCATAACGCCTAAAACGATCAGACCGTCTTTGGTAACCAGCGGATCGCCCTTAGCATCATCCTTAAAAGTAGTCTCAACATAAGATGGAAGATCTGCGCCTTCTTCTACATAATCGCAGTATCTCTTATAGAAGCTGCCGACTGCCTTGTTGCGACAGATAACTTCCAGACCATGACCGAACACTTTTGCAGGGAGAACTTCCATGGTGGTATTCTCAAGATCTGCGCTGACATAGTGTGTCTTTAATCCAGCTGCGTTGATTTTTTCAAAGAAATAAATGGACATACGAAGGTTAACATCGCCCACGCCTTCGATTGTCAGGCCGACGGAGTTTTCACCCGGGTCAAACACGCCATCTTTTCCGGTACAGTCATCTTTGAACTTCAGCAGGTAGTTGCCGTTTTCCATTGCAAAGACGTCTTTGGTTTTTCCAGAATACACTAAATTCTTTTCCATTTTTGTTCTCCTTTTTTATAACTCTTTCCGCCCTAATCGCGGTTATTCACTATTATTTGTTTAACTGTTCTTTCAGATTTGCGTCCTTTTCCAGGACTTTCTGTGCATCCGCAGTCCTGCGGGCATTCAGCTTAATGGCTACTTCTTCATCTTCTACAGAGATGATCTCTGCTGCCAGCAAAGCTGCATTGACAGCACCATTCAATGCGACTGTTGCAACCGGAATGCCGGACGGCATCATGACGGTGGATAACAGTGCATCCAGGCCATCCATTGCTCCTCCCCTGCATGGGATGCCGATGACCGGAAGCGTGGTGTTGGCTGCCAGCGCACCGGCCAGATGAGCTGCCATACCGGCTGCCGCGATCAGGCAGGCAAAATCGTTCGCTCTTGCATTCAGTGCAAATTCTCTTGCCTCCTCCGGTGTACGGTGTGCGGAAAAAATATGTGCCTCAAATGGGATCCCCAGTTCATCCAGGGTATCCATTGCTTTTGCTACGATCGGGAGATCTGAATCACTCCCCATCACAATTCCGACTTTTTTCATTCTCTATCTCCGTTTCTTACTTGATCGGGTTGTTGTCCTTCTGGATGACATCGTGAGCGCCGCCTTCCACAATACTGGTTGCAGAAACGAGCGTCAGTTTTGCTTTCTGCTGCAGCTCGGCAATGGTCAGTGCACCGCAGTTGCACATGGTCGAGCGGACTTTGCTGAGGGAAAGAGCCACGTTGTCTTTCAGACTGCCGGCGTATGGAACGTAGGAGTCCACGCCTTCCTCGAAAGAAAGTTTTGCGGCACCGCCCATGTCATATCGCTGCCAGTTTCTGGCTCTTGCGCTGCCTTCTCCCCAGTACTCTTTGTAGTAGGTACCGTTGATGCTGACTTTGTTGGTCGGGCTCTCATCGAACCGGGCAAAATAACGGCCCAGCATCAGGAAGTCTGCACCCATGGCCAGGGCCAGGGTCATATGATGATCGTAAACAATACCGCCGTCAGAGCATACAGGAACGTAAACACCGGTCTCCTCAAAGTAACGGTTTCTTTCTGCACAGACGTCCATCAGTGCCGTTGCCTGTCCGCGGCCAATACCCTTGGTCTCACGGGTGATGCAGATGCTGCCTCCGCCGATACCGACTTTGATAAAGTCTGCTCCGCAGTCTGCCAGGAAACGGAACCCGTCTGCATCTACTACGTTACCGGCTCCGACTTTCACGGAATCACCGTAGGTCTCACGGATCCACTGGATGGTGAACTTCTGCCAGTCGGAGAAGCCCTCAGAAGAATCAATACAAAGGACGTCTGCACCGGCCTCGATCAGTGCCGGGACACGCTCTTTGTAATCTCTGGTATTGATACCGGCTCCGACCATATAACGTTTGGAGTCGTCTAATAATTCGTTTGGATTTTGTTTATGGGAATCATAGTCTTTCCGGAAGACGATATAGCAGAGTTTCTGATCTTCAGAAACGATCGGCAGAGCGTTGAGTTTATGATCCCAGATGATATCATTGGCCTCTTTGAGGCTTGTGCCTTCCGGAGCAGTGATCAGCTTCTCCCACGGTGTCATAAAGGTGTGTACCGGGGTATCCATTTCCATACGGCTGATACGGTAATCACGGCTGGTGACCAGACCGACCAATTTGCCTTCCGGTGTTCCGTCTTCTGTAAC
>JAZNHY010000002.1:0-3644 GCA_045577235.1 Lachnospiraceae bacterium | reverse complement strand
GTAATCGCTCCTTAAGCGTTCCCTAGTCTGCTGAAGATGATATTCATGTCCATTATGAAACGGATTATATTCTGCGATGATTCCTGTAATTTTCATTCTTTATACCTCAAATACCTCTGTGGACTGATCGTGCCTTGCTGTGATGATCGGAAAATCATTTCCCCGGTACGGAACATCCGCTCCGTCTATTTCTGTCATAACAGAAAGCAATGCCAGTTCCCGTGTATTGTTTTCCCTGCTCAGATGACCTAATAAGATCTGATTCATTTTATCATGAAGGACGCGTGAAAGGAATCCCCCTGCATCCTCATTGGAAAGATGTCCCCGTTCTCCCATGATCCGCCGCTTCAGCGGATACGGATACGGCCCCACTTCCAGCATGCGCTTATCATGGTTGGCCTCCAGCATTAAAAGGTCAAGTCCCTGCAGACGATCCGCCAGATCCGAATCATACATTCCCAGATCTGTCACAATGGCACCTTTCCTTCCACCGCTTTCAAACCGGTAGCAGACCGGATCGGCCGCGTCATGAGAAATGGAAAACGCCTGCAGCGAAACATCCCCTACCGTAAACGGAACATCCGGATCGATCTCTACAAACAGATCTTTCGGATATTCGCCTAACAGCGGACAGGATAAGATCCCTTCTATGGTTCCGCGGGTCGCGTAGACCGGGATGGGACGGGTCCGCTCCAAGACACCCAGACAGGAAATATGATCAATATGCTCATGCGTGATCAAAATTGCATCCAGATCGCCCAGGGAAACATCTGCTTTTTCCAGTCCCTCATTGATCCGCTTTCGGCTGATCCCCGCATCGATCAGGATATGGGTGTCCTCAGTTCCAATATAAGTCGCATTGCCGCTGCTGCCGCTGGCAATATTCAAAAATCTCATGTGTTTTTTATTCTAAAAACGCCAGGCTGTGAACCTGGCGTTAAGTGTTTTTATTTAAAATCGCTGATGTCCAAGTTGAAGTTGGTGATCTCTTCTACATTGCCGTCCACGAAACCTTCATCTTCCTCATCTGCGCCGCCGTATTTTGACGGGTTATGTTTTCCGTAGACCGGTTCCTCAAACTCCGGAGCGGCTGGCTCAGAGAAATCCTCAAAGTCATCGTAGTCATCTTCGTACTCTGCAAAGTCGTCATCATCGTAGTCATCAAATGCCTCATCCTCTGCCTGAGCTTTGTCATCATATAATTCGTAAGCAGCTTCTGCTTCTTTCCGTGCGGCATAAGATGCTTCCGGCATCGGAGATGCATGGCACTATTTTCGGTTCTGTGTCGTTACTTCCAGAGAAGATTCCAGAGAACGGATGATGGCATCATTCTTAACAGTCAGATTTTCAATAGCCTCAGAAAGGATATCCTGAATATCAGCCAGAGAACTGTCCGTATACTGCATAGCAGCTCTCTTCAGCTCATTGGCTTCTGCCGTTGCCTTATCCAGGATCCGGCCTGCCTGATTGGTTGCATCTTCAATGACCTTGGATGCTTCCTTATAAGCCTGCTGCATGACCTCGTGCTCAGATACCAGGTTCGATGTCATCTGATTGGCTCTCTTGATCATGCTGTCCGATTTTTCCTGCGCATCCCTAAGGATAGCATCACGATTGGCAATGATCCGCTGATATTTTTTGATCTCGTCCGGAATGGACAGCTTCAGATCTTCGATCAGCTCATCCAGCTCATCCCTGTTGACAATGATCTTTGTGTTGGACAGAGGCTGATATTTGCAGCTGTCAATAAAGTCTTCGATTTCAGCAATAATCTGTTCGATCCTACTCATAGTACTTCTCCTAACCGACTGTTACTTATTTCTTTTTTTGATTTTTTCTTTGACTTTCTTCTCTACGCCTTTGGTGACAAATTTGCTGATATCACCGCCAAAAGAAGCAAGTTCACGGACCGTACTGGAACTGATGTAGGAATACGCATTCGAGGTAGTCAGGAAAACCGTATCCACATCTTTGTCAATAATGCGGTTAGCCTGTGCCATCTGGAATTCATATTCAAAGTCAGTAACAGCACGAAGCCCCCGGACGACAAACAGCGCTTTCTGCTGTTTTGCAAAATCCACCAGCAGACCGTCAAATGCCATTACCTTTACATTCGGCATATCTGCAACGGATTCTTTGATCATTTCGACCCTTTCTTCCGGTGTGAACAGCGGTGTCTTGCTGTTGTTGTTCAATACGCCTACGATCAGCTCGTCCACGAGTTTGGATGCCCGTTTGATAATATCAATATGTCCGAGTGTGATCGGATCAAATGTGCCTGGGTATACGGCTCTTTTTTTCATACTGTCTGTTTTCCGAGTTTTATAAAATAGTGCTTATTGTTTTTATACTCTTTCTCCCGGATGATAGAGAAATTACTTTCTCCGATAAACGGGAGTGTATTGTGCTTGTCTGCCTCGATCACGATCAAGGTATCTTCATCAATAATGCCGGCCGCTTCCAATGCCTTTAATGTTTCCTCCTCCAGAGCAGCCTGGTAAGGCGGATCCATGTAGACAATGTCAAAATAATACTTCTTCATGCCCAGCTCGCTGATGGCAGAAAGTGCCGTTTTGCGCATGACCAGGGCATCATCAGACAACTTTGTAAAAGCAAGGTTTTCTTCAATAACAGAGACGGCCTTGCTGCTGTTGTCTACAAAAACAGATTTCCGGGCCCCCCTGCTCAGTGCTTCGATGCCAATGCTGCCCGATCCGCTGAACAGATCCAGAAAAACGGAACCCGGAATATAAGGATTCAGGATATTAAATAAAGTCTCTTTGATCCTGTCGACTGTCGGCCTTGTATCTAAGCCAGGAACTGCCTTTAACGGCAGTCTCCTGGCTTTTCCTGCGATTACTCTCATGAATTACTGAGCGTCTTCTCCGTTGATGATCTCTTCAACCTTCTCGCTGACTTCGTTAGCGACGGTCTCAACTTTAGCGGCTGCTTCTGCTGCAAAGTCCTCAGCTTTTTCTTTGACATCTTCGATGACATCAGCAGCTTTGTCCTTTACATCATCCACAATATCTTCTGCTTTGTCTTTGACTTCTTCAAAAACTTCTACAGCCTTTTCTTCAACGTTTTCTACAACTGCCTCAGCTTTTTCTTTTACTTCTTCAGCAGCCTCTGCAGCAGCTTCTGCCTGCGCGCCTGCTAAAGTCTCAGCCTGCTCTGCAGCATCATCGATGATGGCTTCTTTCTCATCCGGAACAAGATCATCTTCAAAATCTCTTCTGCTCAGGCTAATCTTCTTCTCTTCATCTTTGAAGTCAACAACCTTTGCATCCAGGACCTGTCCGACTTTCAGAACGTCTGACGGTTTCTTAACATGTTTCTTAGAGATCTGGGAAACATGCAGCAGTGCGTCAATGCCCGGCTCCAGTTCAATAAATGCACCGAAGTCTGCCATTCTTGCAACTTTACCGGTAACAATGGTGCCTGGTTTATATTTTTCTTTTGCAATGACCCATGGATTCTGATCCGGGAATTTGCAGCTTAATGCAATCTTGTTGTCTTCAATAGATTTGATGAAGACACGGATCTTTTCGCCAACGGTAACGATGGATTTTGGAGAATCCACACGTCCCCAGCTCATCTCGGAAATATGAAGCAGTCCGTCTACGCCGCCCAGATCGATGAAT
>JAZNHY010000001.1:0-14990 GCA_045577235.1 Lachnospiraceae bacterium | reverse complement strand
CCGACCGTTTTTAAAGATACGGTCTTGCCACCGGTGTTCGGACCGGTCACGATCAGCATATTGTAATCTTTTCCCAGAGGAACACTGATCGGAACCGCAGTCTTAGGATCTAACAGCGGATGTCTGGCCTGTTTCAGGTTGATGTAACCGTTTTCATTAAACGATGGCGCATTCCCGCGGATCTTTTCCGAATAGCGGGCTTTGGCCAGAATGAAATCCAGCTGTGCCATCTGTGTATAGTCCACCGCTAACTGTGTGCGGACGGCAGAAGCCTGTGCGGAAAGGTGCGATAAGATCACCTGAATCTCCGCCTGTTCCGCCAGTTCTAATTCTTTTACTTTATTGTTCAGTTCCACCACTGCGGCCGGCTCGATAAAAACCGTAGAACCGGAACCGGACTGATCATGGATCATGCCGGCGACATGGCCGCGGTGTTCATTTTTGACTGGGATACAGTAGCGCCCGTTGCGCATGGTCACCACGGAATCCTGCAGATAAGTCTTCATAGTAGAAGAGGTGATGATCTTGCTTAAGGTCCGCTGGATCTGCTCCTTGGAAAGATTGATGTGACGGCGGATGTCTTTGAGCGTTGGGCTGGCATCGTCCGCAATCTCATCGATTCCCAAAATACAGCGTTTGATCTCGTCGTTCAGATTCCGGCATTCATCGATGGAATCATAAATAGGGGAGAGCGAATCCGCAGGAGTCTCATCATTCTCCGGACGGAGAAATGCTTTTACCGAAGCGGCTCCATCCAGCAGATTGGAGATATCCAGCAGCTCTGCTGTCCCCAGGACACTTTCAATCTCTAACCGTTTGACGGACGGTCTTATATCCGGCAGATTGAAAAAAGACGGACCGCGTTTTTTGCGCAGCCTATTTACCGCATCGGTGGTGTTTTGCAGTGCCAGGCGGATGGCATCTGAATCTGTATCCGGCTCCAACTGACGGCACAGCAAAGCACCGGCTTCGCTGGATGCGCAGCCGGAGAGACGCTCTACGATCTTATCAAATTCCAGAGTCCGTAAAACTTTTTTGTTCATTGTGACTTCTTAATCCGTCGGGCGGATATTGGAATCGAAAATCCTGGAATAGCCAAGCCAAGGATTTGACGGGTCCGTATTAAAACTGTTATTAAACACCTCCGTCATTGCCTCTAATTTGGCGTCTGTATTATCCGCAAAGTTCAAAGCGACAGCCTCAATAATAGAAGGCTTCTTTGGTGAGCCAAATTCATATTCTCCATGATGTGAGAGGATGCAGTGTTTCAATTCCATCGCCTTTAAAGCAGGGAAGCCTTTGATCTTTCGGATCTTTTCATCCACCATTTCCACGCCCATTACAATATGGCCTAAGAACTGGCCTTCATCCGTATAGTCGTTAGACGGGAAAGCCGATAATTCCCTGGTCTTTCCAATATCGTGGCAGATTGCTGCGGTGATCAAAAGGTCACGGTTCAGCTTTGGATACTGTCTGCAGTAAAAATCGCAGAGCTGGCAGACAGACAGCGTATGCTGCAGGAGTCCGCCCATAAAACCGTGATGGATCGATTTTGCTGCAGAATGTGTTTTGAAGGAGCGGATGAATTCCTCGTCCTCAGTAAAGAAGGCATCCAGCAGCAGGCGGAAGAACGGAGACTGTACGGAATTGACAAACTCCATCAGTTCCCTATACATATCCTCCGGGTCGTGCTCTGAAACAGCCAGGTAATCCTTTGGGTCATAGCTGCCTTCATGCGCTTTGAGGGAACGGTCGATCGACATCTGCAAAGCCCCATTAAAGACTGTAACTTTTCCGTGCACTTCCACATAATCGTTCACGGAGAAATCGCCGATCCCCATGGAGTTCGGTTCCCAGATCTTGCAGCTGATGGAGCCGGTCTTATCGGCCAGGGTTACGTTTTCATACTCCTTGCCGTTTTTGGTGGTGGCCACATTTTTCTGCTTGCAGAGATAAATGCCGATGATGTTGTCGCCCTCGCGAAACTCGTTGATAAATTTCATAACTTCCTCTTTCTAATCCAGACGGATATCACCCGGCCTGTCCTTCATCCGGATTGGTAAATACCCGGATCACATTGTCAAATTCCTCTCTATGTGCAAAGCGCAGATGCGAATGATTGCCGTCCTCAAACCAGGCAATCTCTTTCCGCGGTGCGCCGCATTTTTCATATAACATCACCGTGCAGTCTGCTTTGGAATAAAAGTCGTGGCGGCCGGCAATGAAGAGCACCGGAACATGTACTTTGTCAATCAGGTCAATAGGCTTGATCGCATCCACTACCGTGCCGGTATGCTTTTTTACCAGCTTCATGACCATGTTGACAATAGGGAACGTCGGATGATGGTCATAGATCATATGCTGGCGGTAGTTTTCCTTAAAGCTGATATACATGCCTTCGGAGACCATACCTTTAAAGAAAGACGGGCATTCCGGCGCAGTCAGGATCAGAACACCGGTATTGGCACCCATGCAGATGCCGTGGATCCAGACTTCCTCATTTCCGTACTTGTCATGCAGGAGCTGGCCCCACTTCATGGTGTCACGATGTTCGCCCACACCAACCGGGTCATACTTGCCGTCGGACATGCCGTGTGCGCGGATATCGATCACAAGCACGTTAAAGCCTGCCTTCTCATAAGCCGGTGCAAAGAAGTAGGAGTACATTAAGGATTCGCACCGTCCCGGGATGATGATGACCGCCCGTTTGCAGCCAAAATCAAAATACTGGCCGTAAAGCTTGAAGCCTTCATTTTCGATCATGAGATCCTCACAGCGGCCGCTCTTTTTCATTTCGCCTTTTTGCGTGGCCTCGATATCGGTCCCGTGACTCTTAGCCCAGGCAAGGCCTTCATTCCACATCGCCAGCTGTTCCTCATTTGTCTCTTCCGAGCAGGCACGCGCCCAGACGGAAGGATCCGTCCTTACCAGGGTTCCCTGAAAAACTCTCCAGGAGACGTAACACATAAAAAGAAGCCAGAACAAACCGCCGGCAACGATCAAAGCACCAATTATAATCAGAATTAAACCTAAAGTTGTCATGGCTAGAGTATATCGTAAAAACTTGTAACTTTCCACAAGAAAGAGTAAAATACTTTAGCATATTTTCTTACGCAAAAAGTGTAACAAGGAGGATTTTTCAATGGCAGACTTTGTAATTATTCCGGATGCAGCTTGCTCCATGACACAGGATTTAAGAGAGCGGTTCGATATTCCGGATTATATTCGGACAAGGATCACGTTCCCGGATGGGACCCAGCATGATACCACGCTGGATTGGGAAGAGATCTCAGCAGATGATTATTATCTTTCCATGCGGGAGCATAAAGCAATCTATAAAACCGGCGTTGGCAGCATTGACGCAGCCGCAGAAGTGTTTGAACGGTATCTGAAGATCGGTATGGATGTATTAAGCATCACCCTTTCTACCGGTATCAGCGGCACCTATGGTGTATTCGTTAAGGCAGCAGAGCAGTTAAAAGATAAATATCCGGATCGCAAGGTCGTGATCGTTGACTCCTTACGTTATGGTTTTGCTATCGCGCAGATGGTCATCAAAGCAGCCCAAATGCGTGATGAGGGCAAATCGATTGAAGAAGTAGCCGCATGGCTGGAAGCAAACCGCAACTGCTATCATCAGATGGGCGTGATGGATGATTTATTCTTCCTTGCACGTACCGGCCGCGTGACCAACTTTAAAGCATTCTTCGGAACACTGGTTGGCGTCAATGCCATGGGCGATTATTCCCGCGCAGGCATCAGCGAAGTCTTAGGAAAGATCAAAGGAAAAAAGAAAGCATTAGATGCGACCATTGAATATCTGAAACGGACCGTCGTGGATCCGGAAAACCAGATCATGTTTATTGGCCATACCTTAAAACCGGATACAGCAGAGATCCTGCGTGACATGGTACAGGAAGCTGTCCATCCGAAGGAGATCATCATCGGCCGTGTGGATATGAGCTGCGGCGCTAACATTGGACCGGGTATGGCTGTCGTTTTCTACTATGGAAAAGAAGCATCGGAAGACCTGGCAGAAGAGAAAAAGATCATTGCAGAAGTTTCCGGTAAATAGGAGTTAAGATGAGAGATTACATCATTTTGGGTGATTCCACCTGTGATCTGAATAAAGATCTGCGGAAGGAATATGGGATCGAATATGTGCAGATGAAATATGTTCTGGATGACAGAGAATATGCTGCCAGCCTGGACTGGGAAGAGCTTGGCGTGCATGAGTTTTATAACGCCATGCGGGAAGGCAAGCGCATTACCACCACGCAGGTGCCTGCGGAGACATTTTTAAAGGCTTTCTCCGCCTATGCGAAAGAAGGAAAGGATGTCCTTTATATTGGCTGCTCCTCCGCACTTTCCGGATCTGTGAATACGGCAACAATTGTAGCCAAAGAAGTGATGGAAATCTATAAAGAGGCAAAGATCATCTGCGTGGATGCATTGAATTCTTCTTTCGGACAGGGCATTCAGCTGATGATGGCTTCTAAAAGAAGAGCAGAGGGAAAGACGATCGAAGAAACCGAGCATTTCCTGCTCAAACACAGAAACTGTGTGAATCAGTGCGGAACGGTGGCAGATCTTTCCTATCTGCGCAGAGCCGGCCGTGTAACTGCCGGAAGCGCATTCTTTGGCAACCTGATTGGCATCAAACCGATTCTGATCTCGGATGCAAAGGGACAGAACTTTGCGATCAAAAAAGCCAAAGGCGCCCGTAATGCAAAGATTGAGATCGTTAATTACCTGAAGGAAGTAGGAACAAAACTGGAAAACCAGACGATCTATATTTCCCATGCGGATGATGAAGAGTCCGCTGCGGAACTGGCAGAAATGATCAAAGAGGAGATCCCTTGCAAGGGAGTATTCCTGGATTATATCGGACCGATCGTCGGCGCGTCTGTCGGGCCGGGGACGATCATCGCTTACTGCACCGGCAAAGAAGAGACACGAGTTGGAGAAGAATAAATGAGCATCACACATTTGGATGCAAAAGCCCTGAAAGAGGCATTCGTTTCAGGGCTTCTCAATTTAAAAGAGCATAAAGAAGAGGTGGATTCCCTGAATGTGTTCCCGGTCCCGGATGGGGATACGGGAACCAATATGGTTATGACCATGGAAGGCGGCATCCATGCCATTCACGACGGTGAGCAGGAGCGGATCGACGATCTGCTAAAGCGCTTTTCCCGCGGTGTTCTGCTTGGAGCCAGAGGCAATTCCGGCGTCATCCTCTCTCAGTTTTTTAAAGGGCTTTCCATTGGAGCAGACCAGAAGAAAACATTGACTGTCCCGGATTTTATCTGCGCTTTTCAAAAGGGTGTGGAAAAAGCCTATGAATCGGTGATCACACCAACAGAAGGCACCATGCTGACCGTTATGCGGGAAGGTGCAGAAGCCATGCAGGCGGCCGCAGCTAAAGGTGATACGGCCCAGACATTTGAAGACTTATTTGCCCTGCTGCTTACGGAGATGAACCGCTCACTTGTCAACACACCGGAACTGCTTCCGGTCTTAAAAGAGGCGGGCGTTATAGATTCCGGCGGAGCAGGATTTGTTTATATTTTTGAAGGCATGCAGAATGCACTCTGTGGTAATTTTGGAGTTCCTTCCGAAACCGTGTACGAAAAGAGCGGCAAAGCATCCTCCAGGCAGATCGATATCAATGCATTTGATGCAGACAGCGAGCTGGAATTTGGCTACTGCACAGAATTTATCCTGCAGCTGCAGAATGCGAAAGTGGATATCCCGTCGTTTGATATAGCCGGGATCATTTCTTATCTGGAAAGTGTGGGCAATTCGATTGTTGCAGTTAAAGATGATGACCTGGTCAAGGTGCATGTGCACACATTCCGTCCGGGTGACGTATTAAATTACTGTCAGCAGTTTGGTGAATACCTGACGCTGAAGATCGAGAATATGTCACTGCAGCACAACGAGACGCTGATCGTGAAAGAACGGGAAGAGAAGATGGCACATCAGGATGTGGCAATCATCGCCTGTGTCAGCGGTATCGGACTGGAACAGTATTTCAAAGAAATTGGAGCGGATGTGATCGTCCAGGGTGGACAGACATCCAATCCGTCTGCGGAGGACTTTGTAGCAGCGCTAAAGAAGATCGACGCGGATACCGTCATCATCCTGCCTTGCAATTCCAATATTGTTATGGCAGCAGAACAGGCTGCGGAACTGGTAAAAGAAGCAGACGCGCAGAAAATGCGGATCGTTGTCGTAAAGGCAAAGACGGTGGCAGAAGGGTATTCCGCGCTTTCGATGATAGACAAGAGCCAGGATGCAGATATCATCATCCGCGATATGGAAGATGCTATCAAGCATGTGGCGACAGGCCTGATCACAACGGCTGTCCGGGATGTGGATTATCCGGATCTTGCGGTAAAGGAAGGCGATTACATCGGCCTGGACCGTGAACAGGTTTACAGCGATTCACCGGATCGTCTTCAGGCTGTCAAAGGGCTGCTGGAAAAGATGCCAGAGATCAAAGAGAAAGAAGTGCTGGCAGTCTTTTATGGGAAGGCTGTTGACCAGGAAGCGCTGGATGCATTTAAAGCCATGCTGGACAAGTCTTTCCCGTGGCTGGAATATGGATTTATTGACGGCGGTCAGGATGTGTATGATTTCATCCTGGCAGTTGAGTAGGAATAGATAATGAAAATCATTGTAGATACGCTGGGTGCGGACCGCAGGTCGGATGTAATCATCCGCGGCGCGCTGAAAGCCCTGCAGGAACAAAGTGCATATGATCTGATCCTTGCGGCGGATCCTTCTGATGTAGAAGGTCTTTCTTACGATGCTTCCCGCGTGGAGATTCTCCCGGCGTTTTCTTTTGTGACAAATGACGATGATCCGCGGGAGATGGTCAAGGGAAAACAGGATACATCGATGGTCCTTTCCCTGGAGAAACTGCGGGACGATGCAGAAGTGGCTGCTATGATCACGGCCGGATCGACCGGATGTGCACTGGTGGGTTCCTGTTTCCATCTGGGTCTTTTCAAAGGTCTTTTGCGGCCGGCACTGGCCAGCGCTCTTCCAACGCAGAATGGGAAATGGGTCATCCTCTGTGACTGCGGCTCCAATCTGAGTCCGAAAGCAAAAGATCTGGGTGATTACGCCCGTCTTTCTGCTGCGTTTGCAAAAGCCTATTATACCGATGATGAGACCGCAGAAGGAAGACTACCTAAGGTCGGTCTTGTCAATGTCGGAAAAGAAAAAGGCAAGGGTCTGCCGCTGCAGCAGGAGGCCTTTGAACTGCTTTCTTCCATGAGCGGAGAGTCGTTTGAGTTTGCCGGAAACATTGAAGGGACTGATATCCTGGCCGGTCAGGTGGATGCAGCTGTCTGCGATGGCTTTACCGGAAATGTGTTATTAAAGGCATTGGAGAAAGCCGGCAATATTGCAGCAGAGATCGCAGAAGCTCATGTCTCTGCAGAAAACTTTGATCTGCAGAAAAGCGGAAGTGAAATAGCGGAAAAGATCCGCGGCACATTTGATTATAATAACCGCGCCGGTGCAGTATTTCTTGGAACGAAAAAACTTCTGATCAAAGCACATGGTGCGGCGACAGAAGATACCATTACATCCTGCATTCTGCAGGCAGTCCTGCTTCTGGAAGGCGGGTTTGGCAAATAATGAAGACAACAGTGATCATTCCTGCATATGAACCGGATGAAAAAATGCGGACGCTTGTCGCCCAGCTGAAAGAAAAGGATTTTAATATCCTGATCATAGATGACGGCAGCGGAGATTCCTTTCAGCCTTTGTTCGAGAACCTGCCGGCAGCAGTGATCCATCATCCGGAAAATAAGGGGAAAGGTGTTGCACTGAAAACCGGTCTTGCAAAAGTGCTGGAGTATTATCCGGAGACGGAAAGTGTGATCACGGCAGATGCGGACGGGCAGCACCCGGTGAGTGACATCCTGCGTGTACAGGATGAGCTGGAACGCGGTCATGATTTTGTCATCACCACACGTATTCTGAAATCAGCTAAAACACCGCTGAAATCCCAGATCGGGAATGCACTTTCCCGTTTCTTTTTCTGTATCGCCAACAATCATTATCTGCCGGATAACCAGTCCGGTCTGCGTGGCTTTTCCATCAAACACCTTGACTGGATGCTGCAGGTAAAGGGCGATAAATATGATTATGAACTGACTGTCCTTCTGATCGCAGAGAAGCAGGGCATCCGCGCCAAACGGGTTGCCATTGACGCGGTCTATTTTGATAATAATTCCAATACACACTTTAAACCGCTTGTGGATACACTCCGCATTTACCGTCAGTTTTTCAGCACGGAGATCTTTGCAGTGATCTCTGCGGTCCTTGCCATTGTGATGGTGCTGGTCAGTGATATCCTGTTTGGCTATCGCTACCTGTTTCCGACCTGCATTGCAGCTTGGGTCGTGCATGCTTTGCTCTGTTTCGTTGTGGAACGTTACACCATTTTCCGGAAGATCAAATACACGCCGGGCGTACGAAGGATGATCTTTTCCATCTTCCGCTATGCCATTTATTCCCTGATCTGCCTGGCCATCAAATCTCTTTTAGGGTGGCCGTTTACCGTGGCGTTTATCATCGCCATGGCACTGACGGCGCTGATGGAATTCTACCTGTTGAAAGTGGCGTATGATAACTGATGTTTTATATGAAAAAGATGCATCTGGTTGTTGACAGATTCCAAGGCGGTGTTTTATAATGGCTTTCGCTGACGGGAAATCCGTTATGCAGTAAAGGGCTATCGCCAAATGGTAAGGCAACGGACTCTGACTCCGTCATGTGGAGGTTCGAATCCTCCTAGCCCTGGGGAGAAAAAGCACTTATCCGACAAGTCTGGATGGTGCTTTTTTTCTTGGAGATTTCTTGTTTAATAAAGGAGGGTTAAAATGAAAAACGAAATGATTATGAGGATCAAAGAAATCAAAAAAAGGAAATCTATCCGGAATGAAGATCTGGCAAACATGACCGGTATTTCGATAAGCACCTTAAACAAAATACTGTCAGGATACAGAGAGGATTACAGGTTTGGGACTATTCAGAAAATCGCTAAGGCCTTGGATATTTCACTGGATTATCTGGCTTATGGAGAAGCGGCACCTCCAACAAGAACCAGTACGCCCCAGGAGATGCAATTGGTAACCCGTTTCCGGAGATTAAGTAAGGATAACCGGGACTGTGTCCTTGAGTATATGAATATTTTTGGAAATGCTATGGACACGTCCACAGCAGAGAAAACAGAAACTGTGTTTTGCAGGAAATGCGGCAATAAGATCCCGATGGATAGCTATTTCTGCCCGGAATGCGGAGAGGAAGTAGTGCGTGTATAAAACTGTATCAAAAAAACGATAGGGACTGGAAAAGGCCGGACTTCCATGAGGCATTTTTGTTGTGAGAGAAAAATGGCTGTGCTATACTATGAGCACAAGAAATTAAGATGGTCACTCAAGGAACAATGACAGATTCTTATAATGTGTAAATTATCGAAAATGGGGAGGTTGTATATGTCAGACAATAAGCAACTCGTTTTGGGACAGCCTTAATGATATCTTTTAACTGGAAAAGCAAAAAGAAATAGTTGGATTATGTGCACGATTAAGAAAATGACAGTGGGTGACAGAACAATCCATGTCGCCGACATAAAGATGAAATATATGGAAAACATAGTGGCTGCAGCGAAGGACTGTGACTACATTGATAAAGTCGTCCTGTTCGGATCCGCAACCAGAAGTAACTGCCGCAAGGATTCGGATATCGATCTCGCCGTTTTTGGAAATAAGACCAGAGGGAAGGCTGTAACATCTGCCAAATATCGAAGCTTCCTAAAAAAAATATATGCATATGATGATTTTGAACAGACCTATGATATCCTGTATTTTAAGAGCGGCGCCAGAAACAATGCGGGAATAATGGCAGATATTGAACAGGGGGAGGTGCTGTATGCCAGATAGATTTTCGTTAAGCATGGCGCAGATCCAGGCAGACCTGTTTATGGCAAAAGCAGCGATTGCGGAAGCAGAAGGGATGAATCCGAGAGCTGCGAAATATATCAAAGGGCAGGCTGGATATCATCTTCAACAGGCATCAGAGAAGATGATCAAAATCCAGTTGTACGCATCCGGAGAAAAGATAGATCCTGCTAAAGTATATAAACATAATCTTGAAGCGTTGATTGCATATGCGCCAGCACTAAAGATTGACCTGATTATTCCGTCTTATGTTGTTCAAAATGAGGTGATCATCTCCGGATGGGAAGCAGAAGGAAGATATGACCTGCATTTTGCAGTAAAAATAACGCAGTTAAAAAAATGCCTTAGCGAATTGGAAGCATGGTATCAACAACTGAAAGAAGCGGGGTTCAAATAGTATCCCCACTTGCCGATGAACGGTTCCGCGCCTGTTGCAATTGGAATTGTCACAGGCGTTTTTCTTTGTAATTCTTTGGCCATCCCGGCATTTAAAAGCACTTTTCAGAGAAGTCTGGAAGGTGTTTTTTTTCTTACGAAAAACGTGACAAAAGAACCGTCCCCCTGTCACTTGGGGTTGACAGAGGAGCGGATGCATCGTAAAATATGTAGCAAGCTACGTAAAGGAGTTTTTATGAAAAACGATATCCCTTATCTGCTCAAGACGATCAGTGAAAAAATGAGTGCGTCGGCAGACGCGGACCTGAAAGGGCATGGTCTGACTTTCTCGCAATTGCGGGTTCTGGGCTTCCTGAACGAAGAGGGAGGAAGCGCCTCTCAGCGGGATGTGCAAAAACATCTGGGAGCATCCCATCCAACGGTGGTAGGTCTGATGAACCGTTTGGAAAAAAACGGTTTCGTTGTAAGTTCTGTGGACGAACAGGACCGCCGGGCCAGAATCATTCAAATGACAGAAAAGGCGAAGCTTTTAGGAAACGAGTTGGAAAAGGAAGGCCAACGTGCTACAGCGCGCCTTTTGAAAGGGCTGTCCAAAGCAGAGTGTGAGGAACTATTTCAATTGTTGCAGCGTTTATCATCGAATGTGGAGTGAGCAGAGATATTTTTTTATCCATATACGTAGCATGCTACAGTAATTCATTATTAGAAGGAGGAATCCTTTATGGTTAAGACACTTTTGAAATGTGTAAGGGAGTATAAAACGGCCTCCCTTCTCACGCCGGTGTTTGTGGCCTGCGAAGTAGTGCTGGAGTGCCTGCTCCCACTCATTATGGCGCAGCTCATCGATAATATCACCGGCGAAACTATGAGTCCGATTCTAAAGTATGGCCTCATTCTGGTCATTCTGGCATTACTGTCGTTGGCATTCGGTGTGCTGGATGGCAGGATGGCGGCTACCGCATCCTGCGGGTTTGCGAAAAACCTGCGGCAGGATCTGTTTTTCCGGGTGCAGGACTTTGCTTTTGCAGACATCGACACGTTTTCTGTCTCATCCCTTGTGACACGTCTTACGACAGATGTGACGAACGTGCAGAACGCCTACCAGATGATCCTGCGCATGGCGATACGCGCACCGCTCATGTTGATCTTTTCTGTGATCATGAGCCTGAGGATCCATTCACGGATGTCTCTCATCTTCCTTGCCATGCTGCCGATTCTCGGTGTGGCACTTTTCGGCATCTCTTTTGCCGTGATGCCGATCTTCAAACGAATCTTCAAAAAATATGATGCACTGAACAATTCCGTGCAGGAGAACGTTGCCGGCATCCGCGTGGTAAAGTCCTTCGTTCGTGAAGACTACGAGATCGAACGGTTCAATGCAGCATCCGAGGATGTGCGAAAAGACTTTACTAAGGTCGAAAAAATCCTTGTACTGAACAATCCGATCATGATGTTCTGCATTTACATCGCAATGCTGCTGGTGAGCTGGCTTGGCGCCCGCACCATCATTACGAGCGTCGGAAGCGAGCTTACCACAGGACAGCTTTCATCTCTCATTAATTACGGCGTTCAGATTATGAGCTCTATGATGTTTGTTTCGATGGCTTTTGTCATGATCTCGATGGCCCTGGAGTCTATGCGCCGGATCTCGGAGGTACTGAATCACGAGAGTTCTCTGACATCTCCGGAAAATGGAAAGATGGAAGTTGCGGACGGATCCGTTCACTTTGAAGATGTTTCCTTCCGCTACCGTGCCGGCAGCGGCCTGGATGTGCTTTCCCACATTAATCTGGACATCCCTTCCGGGGCAACGGTAGGGATCCTGGGTGGCACGGGATCCTCAAAGACGACCCTCATTCAGCTGATCTCCAGGCTGTACGATGTGACGGAGGGCAGCGTCTCCGTAGGAGGGGCAGACGTGAGGGACTATGATCTCGAAACCTTGCGGAACGCGGTCGCTGTGGTTCTGCAGAAGAACGTTCTGTTTTCCGGTACGATCCGGGAAAACCTCCGCTGGGGTGATAGTGAAGCCAGCGACGAGGAACTGGAACAAGTCTGCCGTCTTGCCCAGGCGGATGAATTCATCCGGCAAATGCCGGAAGGCTATGACACCCGCATTGAACAGGGTGGTACCAATGTCTCCGGCGGGCAGAAACAGCGGCTTTGCATTGCCCGGGCACTTCTTAAAAAACCGAAGATCCTCATTTTGGACGACTCAACTTCGGCAGTGGACACGCAGACAGATGCACTCATCCGGCGGGCAATGGAGGAAGAGATTCCGGATACCACAAAGATCATCATCGCTCAGCGCGTGTCTTCTGTGGAGCACGCGGACATGATTCTTATGATGGATGGCGGCCGCATAGCGGAACAAGGCACACATGAGGAGCTCATGGCTCTCGGCGGCATCTATCGCGAAGTGTTCGATTCTCAGACGCAGGGAAAGGAGGTCGCTTGATATGGAAGAAAACAAAAATACCCCTGGAAGGCCGATACCTCCTGGCGGCATGCCGGCTGCACCACCGATGCAGCCTGGTGCGCTGAAAAGGCTCATAAAATATATTTTTACGCGATATAAAGTTTCATTGTTTATTGTGGTGATCTGTGTCATTGTCAGTGCACTGGCCTCCGTGATCGCAAACGCTTTTTTGCAACGGCTCATTGACAATTGCATCACGCCGGGCCTGACGCTGGGTCTTTCTGCCGTATGGAAGGACCTCATTTCCATCCTAGTTGCAATGGGTGCCGTATATCTGTTAGGCGTTGTCTCGTCATTTCTCTACAACCGGATCATGGTGACGGTCAGTCAGGGTACGATCAAGCGTATGCGGGACGACATGTTTGATAAGATGCAGACCATGCCTGTCCGCTTTTTCGACACCCATGCCCATGGAGATATCATGAGCACCTATACGAATGATACGGATGCCACGCGTCAGCTTATAGGGCAGACCCTGCCTATGCTGATCCAGTCTGTGCTGTCGCTTGCATCTGTCTTCTTCATGATGCTGTATTACAGCCTGTGGCTGACACTCCTGGTATTCGTCTTCATCGCAGGCATGCTGATCGTTACGAAGAAATTCGGAGGGACCAGCTCGCGGTACATGATGGCACAGCAAAAATCGCTTGCGGCAGAGGAAGGCTTTGTTGAGGAGATGCTGCAGGGGCAGAAGGTGGTCAAGGTTTTCTGTCATGAGGAGAAGAACAAGAAAGCATTTCAGGAACATAACGAACGACTCTTCCACGACAGTGAGAAAGCCAACATCGCAGGCAATATCCTTATGCCGATCCTTGCAAATGTCGGAAATTTCATGTACGTCATCGTTGCCGTGGTCGGTGGGTTGCTGGTGTATTTTCACGCAGGAAATCTGAGCATTTCCGGCATGGGAACAATCACCATCGGTGTCATCGTCAGTTTTCTGGGGATGACCAGGCAGCTCAGCCAGACGGTTGGGCAGATCTCGATGCAAGTACCTATGATTGCCATGGGCGCGGCCGGAGCATGGCGCATATTCCAACTGATCGATCAGGATTCTGAGAGTGACGGAGGAACGGTAACCTTGGTGAATGCACAGTTTAATCAATCCGGCGCGTTAGAGGAAACGGAGGAATTGACCGGGACCTGGGCATGGAAAGATGCAGATCCAAACACAGGTGCCATTGTCTTTAAGCAGGTCAAAGGTGATGTCTGTCTGCAGAATGTGAATTTTGGCTACTCCCCGGACAAACAGGTATTGCACGACGTATCGCTGTTTGCCAAACCGGGACAGAAGATTGCTTTTGTTGGTGCTACCGGTGCGGGAAAGACCACCATCACAAATCTGATCAACCGCTTCTATGATATATCGGACGGAGAAATCACTTATGACGGCATCGACATCAGCCGCATCCGCAAACCAGACCTGCGCCGGTCTCTCGGCGTGGTCCTTCAGGATGTGAACCTGTTCACCGGGACGGTCATGGAAAACATCCGGTATGGCCGCCTGGATGCCTCGGATGAAGAGTGTATTGCAGCGGCTAAATTGGCGAACGCCCACGATTTCATCACCCGGCTTCCGGAGGGCTATGACACGATGCTCACCGGAAACGGTGCGAGCCTCTCTCAGGGACAGCGGCAGCTTTTGTCCATCGCCCGTGCGGCGGTAGCCGATCCGCCTGTGATGATCCTTGACGAGGCCACAAGTTCCATCGATACCCGTACAGAGAAACTGGTACAGGAGGGCATGGATAATCTTATGCTGGGCCGGACCGTTTTTGTGATCGCCCACCGGCTGTCCACCGTGCGAAACGCACAGGCCATCATGGTTTTAGATCACGGAAGCATTATCGAACGCGGCAGCCATGAAGAGTTGATTGCACAGAAGGGAACCTACTATCGTCTTTACACCGGCGCCTTCGAACTGGAATGATCAACTTTTCATGTTCTGCGTATTTAAAGTGTTCAAAAAAAGGTATGCTCAGGCCGGTCCGATGTCCACTTAATTGTAAATCTTTGTAAATCTTTGGTCCTCTTGGCGTCCATTTTGACCCAAAATCCTTTATTTTAAAGGAAACAAGACGGTCTCTGACTCCGTCATTTGGAGGTTCGAATCCTCCTAGCCCTGGGATTTAAAA